>JALRJJ010000135.1 GCA_023255095.1 bacterium | reverse complement strand
TGATGGGTATTTAAATAACTTTACTAATGCCGTGCCAGTTCTGAAAAAACTAAAATTTTCTGCTACTTGCTATATTGTTGCAAGCAATATAGGGGGAACTAATCATTGGGATGAAGATAAAGGAATTTCAAAAAAACATATGATGTCAAGTAAAAATATTCTTGATTGGATTAAAAATGGAATGGAAATTGGCTCACATTCTATGCATCACATTAAATTATCAAATTGTACTGAGGAGTCTCTAGTTTCTGAGATTAAAAATTCTAAACAATTTTTAGAAAAAGAGTTTAATGTCATTATTAATCATTTTTGCCCCCCGTATGGAGATACAAATTTACACATAAAAAAACTAATTAAAAAATATGGTTATCAAACTTCTGTTTTGGTCAAAAGAGGAAGAGTGCCAATCAAATGTGATCCTTTTTCTTTACCAAGAGTTCTAGTAAATAATAGAACATACCCCCATCTACTTCTATTAAAGTTGCTCACAAAATATGAAGACAGAAGATCTAAATAGTCCAAAGATTGCTATAGTAATAAGAAATTTTTCATCTACTGCTGGAGGCGCTGAAAAGTATTGTTATGAATTAACTAAAAAGATTAAAGATAAATATGATGTTACTGTTATTTCTCAAAGTGTCTCAAACAAAATTAATGATGTAGTTTTTATAACTATCGGCAAAATCTATAAACCAAGATTTATAAATCACCTATTTTTTGCTTTTCAAGTTAGAAAGATTTCTATTAAAGAAAAATTTGATATAGTTCACTCGCATGACATTATTCCCTTTGCAGACATTTACACTGTTCATGTTCCATGTTTTAAAACTCATTTAAAGAAAGCTTCAGGTTTTAAAAAATTTTTACTATACTTTGGTCTTTTGATTAGTCCAAGAAAACTTATTTATTTATTTTTAGAAAGTATTGTTTTCAATAAGTCTAACTCAAAAAAAATAATATCTGTATCAAAGCTTTTATCTAAAAATATTACTTTCAATTTTCCAGATTCTCAAGACCCTACTGTTGTTTATCCTGGTATCCATGAAACAAAAAAAAATCAAACAAATAAACATTACTTTAGAGAAGAATTCAAAATTAATAATGACGATTTCGTAATTATTTTTGTTGGTAATGGTTTTTTAAGAAAGGGACTTCCGCAGATTATTCGCGCCATGGAATACTTAAATGATAAAAAAATATTTTGTCTTGTCGCCGGTAAAGGAAATCCAAATGAAGTGCTTTCTGAAAAAAATAAAGTAAATAAGAAAATTTTTTTCTTGGGCGAAGTTAAAAACATGGAAGATTTTTATTCTGCCGCTAATGTACTTATTCATCCTACTCTTGGTGATACTTTTGGCATGGCTGTTCTGGAAGCCATGTCCAAAAAAATTCCCGTAATAGTTAGTGACAAAAATTTATGTGGAATAAGTGAAATATTATCATCAAGGGAGGCTATTCTTCTAAAGGACTCTTCGAATTATATTGAGATTGCTGACAATATTAAAAGACTTAAACAAAACTGGCGATTGTCTGCTGATTTATCTAGAAATGGCTATCAATTCTCGAAATATCTTAGTTGGGATTTAACGGCTGAAAAAACCATTACCATATACAATGAATTCTTTAGTATTTCAAAAAATTAATTTATTTTATTTTAATCTCTTAAAAAAATGATAAGCGTTTCAATTATTACTAAGAATGAAGAAAAAAACATAGAAAGATGCTTAAAGTCTTTACATTGGGCTGATGAAATTGTAATTGTTGATTCTGGTTCAACAGATAAAACACTGGATATTTGTAAAAAATATAATTGTAAAATAATTCATACTAATTGGTTAGGTTTTGGAATGACAAAACAATTAGGGGTCAAAAACTCAAAAAATGAATGGGTTCTTAGCATTGATGCGGATGAAGTTGTATCTGATGAATTAATGTACGAGTTAATTAGTATTGCTAAATTGAACTTAAATGAATCATATCGCATAAAAAGAGAAACCTTCTATTTAGGTAAAAAAATTAATTTCTCTGGATGGAATAATGATTTTCCACTGAGATTTTTTAAAAAAAGTCTTGCTGGCTTCGATAATAAAATTCTTCATTAAAGTGTTCAATCAATTTGTCCAGTAAAAAAAATTCGGCCTCCAATTTATCACTTCTCATTTCCCAATGTAGATTCTCATCTAGAAAAAATAGTCCTGTACTCTACTTTAGGGGCAGAACAAAAAAAAGATAACAAAAAGAAAATTTTCTTCTTATATCCTTTTTTTGCTTCCTTTGTTAAATTTTTTAAAATGTATCTAATTAAACTTGGATTTCTCGATGGAAAAGAAGGCTTAATACTTGCTTATATTTCTTCCTTCTCCAGTTTTATTAAATATATTAAGTTATGGCTTCTTCAAAAAAAATAAATGTACTTCATATTGATACCGGCCTACATTGGCGAGGAGGTCAAAGACAGGTTTTAACTCTTCATGAGGGGCTTATAAAAAAGAATATTAAATCTCACTTAACTTGTAATTTAGAAGGAGAGCTCTTTAAAAAACAATTTGAAAAAAATATAAGCAACTTGACGGGTTTTAAATTCGATAGCGAGTTCTCTGCACTGACCATAAAATTAATTTTGGAAAAGATAGAACTACTCAAGCCTAATATTATTCACTGTCACGATAGTCACTCGGTTGGATTAATAAGAACTTTAAAACATCAAACTAATGCAACTTTGTTTCATACTAGACGCGTATCTTATCCAATCAATTTCCTATCTAGATTTATTAAATATAACAAGATAGATGTGCACATAGCTGTTAGTGATAATATCAATAAATATCTCTCGAATTTTTTCCAAAACATACACACAATTCAAAGTTGTATTGATTCAAGTAGATTCGCCAAAAAAAATAAAAAAGTTTATGTTTTTGATCAATTTGAAAAAAATATTCTTTTTGTTGGCGCCCTTACAAATCAAAAAGGGGTTCACACTCTTCTTGAAGCTTTCTCAAGAGTTTCTTCAGATCATAATGTTGGTCTGCATATAGTAGGCGATGGAGTTTTGAAGAATGAATTGAGAAAATTTGTTTTAGCGAAAAAAATACATGAAAAAGTAATTTTTCATGGCTCAAAGATGAATGTTGAGGATTTTTATATTTCAGCTGATTATGTGGTTTCCCCCTCAATTGATGGAGAAGGTTCAAACGGAGTAATTAAAGAGGCTCTGGCTGCTGGGAAGACTGTCATTGCAAGCAACCTAGAAGACAATAAAGATTTATTTGAAGATAACGAAACTGGTTTTTTCTTCGAGAAAAATAATCCTTCATCACTGCAAGAAATACTAACTAAGTTAATTGATTCAAAGATTTATTTAAACTCAGAAAATCTAAAAAAACATGCAAAAAAGTTCAATTGTAAAAACCTCATTTTAGAGCATCTAAAACTTTATGATAAATATAGTTAGATTAAGGCTGCTGACAATGATCCTTTCACAGGAACAATCTTCATAGATCTAAATCTGCAATTTTTATATCTCCTTTTTAAATCACAAGTATCCATCAATAAGTCATAAATATAAAGTATCTAAAAAGGTAACACCGCTATTATCCTTGTTGGAAACTTTAACTCTTGATTGATCTAAACCCCAGTC
>JALRJJ010000118.1 GCA_023255095.1 bacterium | reverse complement strand
ATAAATATTCGAATGAAAAAGAATTTATTCAAGCAGTTGATGAAGTTATTAACTCAATCTGGGATTTTACTCACCAAAATCATAATTATGTTGATTTAAATATTTTAGATAGAATAATTGTTCCTGAAAGAATAATAATTTTTAGGGTGCCTTGGATTGCTGATAATGGAGAAGTCAAAGTAAATACTGGTTATAGAATACAGTTTAGTTCAGCAATTGGTCCCTACAAAGGTGGACTGCGTTTTCATCCTTCTGTTAATCTAGGTGTATTAAAATTTTTAGCCTTTGAACAAATTTTTAAGAATAGCCTTACCGGTTTAAGTATGGGTGGAGGTAAAGGAGGATCCGATTTCGATCCTAAAGGAAAATCAGACAAAGAAATTATGGCCTTTTGCCAATCTTTTATGAATGAATTATATCGACATATAGGAAGTGATACAGATGTACCTGCAGGCGATATTGGTGTTGGCGGAAAAGAAATTGGTTATATGTTCGGGCAGTTCAAAAAATTGCAGAATAATTTTACTGGCGTTTTAACTGGTAAAAACCCATTATGGGGTGGAAGTTTACTTCGTCCTGAAGCTACTGGTTATGGTTTAGTATACTTTGTCGAAGAAATGCTATCCTATCATAAAAAGTCAATAAAAGGAATGACAGTTGCAATTTCTGGTTCAGGTAACGTTTCACAATATGCTTGTGAAAAAGTTATCGAGATGGGTGGAAAAGTTGTTACTTTATCAGATTCAAGTGGATACATATATGATCCTGAAGGGATTTCGCAAGATAAACTTCAATTTGTTATGAAACTTAAAGAAAGTCGCTCAGCCAGAATCTCTGAATATGCAGATAAATATAATGTAAAATTTGTTGAAGGTAAAAGACCTTGGGAAGTCAAGTGTGATATAGCGCTTCCATGTGCAACTCAAAACGAATTAGACGAGAATGATGCGAAGCAATTGACTTCTAATGGTTGTATTTTAGTCGCTGAAGGAGCCAATATGCCTTCAACAAAAGAAGCTGTTCATCACTTTATTAATAAGAAATTACTTTTCGGCCCTGGAAAAGCTGCTAATGCAGGTGGTGTAGCTGTTTCAGGAATAGAAATGAGTCAGAATAGTACAAGAGTTCCATTGAAAAGAGACGAAGTAGATGTTCTCCTTAAGTCTATTATGAAGAACATCCATAAAACATGTGTTCAGTATGGAAGTTTCAATGATTATGTTAATTATGTCGATGGAGCTAATATCGGAGGATTTGTCCGTGTGGCAGATTCAATGATTCATCAAGGTATTGTTTAAAAAATTGCGTATTTTTCATCGCTAAATGTTGCGAAAATTAAATACAATAGACTTTCAGTCTTCAAAATATAATTTTGGTAGGACAGTTCTAATTCGTTTCGATTTTAATGTTCCTATTGAAAACGAAAAAATTCTAGATGATTTTAGGATTCAACAATCAATTCCTACTATAAAGTTCTGCCTTGAACAAGGAGCTAAGTTAGTTCTAATGTCTCATCTAGGTCGACCAAATGGCAATGTGGATAAAAATTTATCTCTAATTCCTGTGGGAGAAAAATTAGCTGAGATTCTCGAAATGCCAATTAAATTTTCTCACGATTGCATTAGTGATGATGCGATTGAGGTTTCTAGAAGCTTGAAGGATGGTGAAATTCATCTTTTAGAAAATTTACGTTTTTACAAAGAAGAAGAATTAAATGACCCTAAGTTCGCTTCTAAATTATCTAGTCATGGTTCAATTTATATCAATGATGCATTTGGTCTAACACATCGTTTGCATGCATCAAATAGTTCAATTATTGATAATTTTAGTGTTAAAGGAATAGGTTTATTGATTGAAAAGGAATTACAATATTTATCAGACTCATTAAAAAATCCTCAAAAACCACTTACATTGATTATTGGTGGTGCTAAAATTGGTACTAAAATTGATATTATAAACAATTTTTTAGATATCGCGGACAATATTCTTATTGGTGGTGCTATGGCAAATACTTTTCTTTTTTCAAAAGGTAAAAATATTGGAAAATCTCTATTTGAAAAAGAGAAAGTTAAAAATGCACGAGAGATTTTAGAAAATGCAAAAAAATCAAAAACTAAAATTCATCTTCCATTAGACTCTACTGGATCAATGAATAATTTGATCAATAAAAAAGATTTTACCCTTAAAACTAACCAGATAGAAGACGATATGGTTATTGCTGATATCGGTCCAGAAACTGTTGAATTATATACATCAATAATTTCTAAAAGTAAAACCGTTTTTTGGAACGGTACCATGGGCGTGTCTGAAATGAGTCATTTTTCTGAAGGAAATAATAAAATAATTGATTCAATTGTTTCGAGTAATTCTGAATCGATAATTGGAGGTGGAGATACAATCAGCTCAATCACTAATTATAATAAATCATTTTTAAGTGAATTTTCTCATATTTCTACTGGAGGTGGGGCTACATTACATCTTTTAGGTGGCAATAAACTACCTGCTATTGATATATTAGATATAAAATGAAAAAAATAACATTAGCTCTAAATTGGAAATTATACTTAAATGAATTAGAATCAATTGAATTCGTTGAAAAAATAAATCATTCTAAAAATCAATTTGACCTTATTGATTTAGAAATTTATCCAAGCGCTACTGCAATTCGCTCAGTAAGGAATGTTTTAAATCACAGTTCAATTAAAATAGGTTTACAAGATTTTTCTATATTTGAAAAAGGAGCCTTTACTGGATCTTTATCTCTTTCATCTATTGAGATTGATTGTTGTATTGTCGGACATTCCGAAAGAAGAGATTTTTACAATGAAAACGATAATTTAATTCTTAAAAAACTTCAGATAAGTAATGCAAAAAAAATTAGTACAATTCTTTGTGTTGGTGAAAGCCTTAATGAAAAAGAAGAAGGTCTTAGCAAAGAGAGAATCAAATCTCAGTTATCCATTTTAAAGAATTTAGATATTCAAATCCCTTTAACGATTGCTTATGAGCCTATTTGGGCAATCGGAACAGGAGAAGTTCCTTCAAAGGAATATATATCTGATATGCTTTCTACTATAAAAAGTGAATTAAATACTTTATATTCTCACGAAAAAAATTCAGCTTTAAGACTTTTTTATGGAGGATCTGTAGATGAAACAAATATCAGAAATCTATCAGATATTGTTCTTCTGGATGGTTTTTTAATTGGAAGTGCTGGATCAAAATTTGAAAAATTAATGAAAATGGTTAATAACCTAATATAATTGAGGATAAGATGGTGCAATTTCTAATAGTTTTACATACATTAGTTAGTATTTTACTGATTTTTGCTATTTTAATGCAATCTGGCCAAGGAGGATTAAACTCAATGCTTAGCGGAACGGCAAATTCAATGTTAGGTTCTACTGGAGCAAATGATTTTATGACCAAGTTAACAACCTGGTTGGGAATAACATTTATTGGATTAGCAATTTTAATTGGTGCTTTAAGCGGTAACAAAACCCTTAATTCTTCATCCATTATTCAGCAAGATGCTATTAGTAATGCTGTAGAAAATGATATTGTTGAAGAATATGCTTTACCTTCTGGAAATTTAATTCCTGAAGCTACTTCAGATACTTCTACTGAATAGAAGTTTGAAGCCGAAGTGGTGGAATTGGTAGACACGCTAGCTTGAGGGGCTAGTGGAGGAAACTCTGTGTGGGTTCAAGTCCCGCCTTCGGCACAAAACATTAGTCTAAAAAAGAGGAACGAAATGAAAAAATACATATCACTTGTTTTATTAGCTTCACTAATTTTTTCACAAAATGCAGACAATCTTTTTAAAGAATCCCAAAATGCTTTATCAAATGGCGATTTAAAACTTGCAGGTGAAAAGATAAATGCAGCTATTAATGCGGACAATGGCAATCAGCTCTTTCGAGAAGAAGAAAAACGTTTAAGAGACTTAGTAAATAAACTAAATAATTCTAACCGTGCTCTTCAGGATGGGCGTTTCGATGATGCTATTTCTGGATTTTCTGACTTAACCAAAGATGTCCCTAAGCTTACAGATGCATTTTACGGTACTGGAAAAGCTTATGAAGGTAAATCTGATTATTCAATGGCTGTAAGTTTTTATAAGCAAGCTCTAAAAATTGATTCCAATCATGAGAATTCTAAAAAATCTATTTCTAATGTTGCTAAAAGACTTTATAACGAAGCGAATCAAGATTATAAAGATGGAAATCTTGAATCATCTATGAATAAATATAGTCAAGTCATCGATATAAATCCTAACCTATATCAAGCATATTTTCAAATGGGTGTTCTAAGTAAAAGAATGGGAAATATTTCTTCCGCTATAGATAATTATAAGAAAGCATTAGAGATCAAGAAAAACTTTGATAAAGGTTGGTATGCTTTAGGATTAGCTTACAAAGACTATGGAGATATTAATAATGCTAAAGATGCTTTTGAGCAAACAATTAAATTAAATAGCAAGTATGCTAAAGCTCATAAGAGTTTAGGAGAAATTTATCTTGATTCTGAAAACTTTGAAAATGCTTTAGCTAGTTTTCAAAATGCTATAAAACTTGAGTCTGATTTTTCTTCAGCTTATCATGCTATGGGTATTACATATTCAAAAATGGGTGATTATAAAAAATCTGTTGAAGCTTTAGAGCAAGCTGCGAATTTGGATAAGAAAGAATTTTTAATCTGGTTTGATCTTTCTGCTTCTTACAATGCGCTCAATATGTGTGATCAAGCTAAATCAGCCGCTCAAGAGTCGATTGATTTAAAGAAAAATTTTGGCGGGGGATGGTTTGAATTAGGCATCGCAGAATATTGTAATGGTTCTGGAAATAAGAACTTAGCAATCAATCACTTTGAAAAAGCACGAAATGATCGAGATTGGAGAAAAATGGCTGAATATGAAATCGACAGAGTTAGAAATCCACAAAAATACGATCAGTGATTAAAGCTGTTTTTTTTGATTTAGATAACACTCTTTTAGATTTTGTCAAAATGAAGAGTGAGGCAGTTAAAAATGCCTTAAATGCTATGGTTGAGTCTGGTTTGAATATTGATCCTGAAGCTTCTTTTAATAAAATACAATCTATTTATGAAAAAGAAGGATGGGAACATCAAGAAGTTTTTAACAAGTTTATTGAGAATGAAATTGGTTTTGTTGACAATAAGCATTTAGCTGCAGGAATTGTAGCATATAGAAGAGCTAAGGAAGCTAATTTAAAACCGTATCCGGGGGTTCGTAAAACTCTTCATCAATTAATGAAAATGGGAATAAAATTAGCAATTGTTACTGATGCTCCTAGCAGAGAAGCATGGATGAGAATACATCAAATGAATCTTCATCATATTTTTGATGAAGTAATTACCTTAGACGAATCTGGTGAAAGAAAACCATCTTCTAAACCTTTTGAAATTGCTTTACAAAATCTTGGTCTTACCAAAGATGAAGCAATTATGATTGGAGATTGGCCAGAAAGAGATATTGCTGGTGCAAATTCTGTTGGAATTAAATCGGTTTATGCTCGTTATGGATCCATGTTTGATATTGATAATTCAGGAGCAAATTGGGATGCAGATAATATCAATATTAATGAATCAGGTATTAATAGGCTTGATTTAATTGTTAAATCTATTATGGATAAATTATCGTATATAATTAGTAATATTAGTGTCAAGGCTGTTATTGTACAAGGTGACACCACGTCAGCAATGGCAGTTGCA
>JALRJJ010000010.1 GCA_023255095.1 bacterium | reverse complement strand
GATTCAGAGGGATATATTTCTTATGATGAAAATGGGAAGGTAACTAATGCAAGACCTCTAGACCTTTCAATTACTAAAAGTGTTTTTTCTATACTATTAGTGTCAATACTTATGTTCTATTTATTTAGATCACTTGCAAGGTCATATAATGATAACAATCAAATTGCTAAAGGTGTTGGAAGATTTTTTGAGCCAATTGTTATTTATATTAGAGATGAAATTGCAATCCCCAGTATAGGAGAAGAGAAGCATAAAAAGTATATGTCTTTTTTGCTTACCCTCTTCTTTTTTATCTGGTTTTTAAATCTTTTAGGATTAAGTCCTCTTGGAGTTAATGCTACTGGAAACATAGCAGTAACATTTGGATTAGCACTTGTTACGTTTCTAATTACAAATCTTACTGCAAATAAAACTTATTGGAAACATATTTTTTGGATGCCAGGTGTGCCAGTATGGTTAAAACCACTTTTGGCTCCTATTGAACTTCTGGGTGTATTTATAAAGCCTTTTTCTCTAATGATAAGGTTATATGCAAATATACTTGCAGGTCATATTGTATTATATAGCTTAATCGGACTAATATTTATTTTTAAAAATTGGGTTGGATCAAGTCTATCACTTGTCCTAGTGTTCTTCATTTCAATTATCGAAGTACTGGTTGCATTATTGCAAGCGTATATTTTTACGCTTCTGTCTGCCTTGTATTTTGGTTTTGCAGTACAAGAGGACGATCATTAATTAAACTAAATGTATAACTTAAATTTATAAAAATGGAAATACCAAAAATAGTCGGAGCAGGACTAGTAATTATCGGAACAGGAATCGGAATCGGTCTTATCGGTCGTGGTGCAATGGATGCAATCGGTAGACAGCCTGATGCATCAAATAAAATTCTTGTAGCTGCTATTGTAATTGCGGCTCTTGTTGAGGGAATTGCTTTTGCTGCATTGTTTGCTGTTAACTAATAAAACCAACTTATGGAAAAGTTAATAAGCGAATTTTCTTCTGGTCTTTTTTTCTGGCAGACTATAATATTTGTCACACTAATTTTCTTATTAAGAAAATATGCGTGGAAACCTATATTGGATACTGTTAACGAGAGAGAAAAATCTATAAGAGACTCTCTAAACTCTGCTAAGGAGGCTAAAAAAGAGATGGAGAATCTTCAAGCAGAGAACAAAAAGATTCTTCAAGAAGCAAGGGCTGAAAGTGATGCTATGATAAATCAGGCAAAACAGACAGGTAAAGAACTTGTTGAAAAGGCAAAATCTGATGCTAGGTCTGAGGCAGAAAACATTTTAGCACAGGCTAGATCTTCGATTGAAAATGAGAAAAGAGCAGCGATGAATGAAATTAAAAATCAAGTTGCCGATCTTTCGATTGACATTGCCTCTAAAGTTCTAGAGCAAGAGCTTGAGAAAGATAAAAATCATCACGAATACATAGATAAACTCTTAAATGAAAAAAAGTTTAATTAAATAATATGACTATCGGAACAACATCCAAAAGATATGCTAAAGCTTTGATCCTTCATGCAATTGATCAAGGTAAACTCGATATGTTGTTCGAAGAAATATTATCCTTATCAAACATTTTAGAAGAGTCAGAGGAATTAAAAGATTTTATATCAAATCCTACAATTTCAAAGGATCTTAAAAAATCTTTACTTGACGATATAACTGGCAATTCTTTGCCCAATATTTCAATTTTATTTAATCTACTATCAACAAATAATAGAATAGATATAATTCTTAGTGTATGTTCTGCTTTTGTCAAGCTTTACTATGACCACAAAAATATAATCGAGGTCAAAGTAACAACTCCAATCGAAATTTCAGATGAAGTTGAATCAACAATTAAGAAGTATGTGTCATCAATCAAAAACGGTGAAATTAAATTGACAAAAAAGAAAGATGAAAGCTTGATCGCAGGATTTACTCTTGATTTTGACAATACTAGATTAGACGCAAGTATTAGAAAAAGATTGAACATGATGAAAAAGCAACTTAAAACAAATTAAATATTAAAAAATGCAAAAAATTAAACCAGCTGAGGTATCAGCATTATTAAAAAAACAATTAGAGTCAGCAGACATTCAATCTTCTTTTGATGAAATTGGAACTGTACTTGAAGTAGGTGATGGAATAGCTAGGGTTTATGGTCTTACAAACGCCCAATATGGAGAGCTTGTCGCTTTTGAAAATGGTCTACAGGGTATGGTATTAAATCTTGAAGAAGATCATGTTGGGGTTGTATTATTTGGACCTTCAAAAGAAATCAAAGAAGGGGATAATGTAAAGCGTACAAATCAAATTGCATCAATTAAAGTAGGAGAAGGAATATTAGGAAGAGTTGTTGATACACTTGGAAATCCTATAGACGGTAAAGGACCTATCGAAGGAGAGTTGTTGGATATGC
>JALRJJ010000087.1 GCA_023255095.1 bacterium | reverse complement strand
TCTCTCAAGAAGAATTTGAATTACTTAAGAGTAAAATTATTGAAGGAGATCAGTCAATTTCTCTGGATCTTGAAGAATTAGAAGTGGATGAAGATGATAAAGAAGTAAAGATGAAATTAAAAATTTCTAATTAAACTTCTCTAAATTTCAGAGAGAACAATTATAGATTATTTTTGATTTTTAGATTTAAATCTAGTTGAAAGGGAAAAAGAGCTATGTTTAGTTTTTCGTCCTTTGACTCTTTTTCTCCACAGCTCAAAAGAGCTTCTTTTTAAATTAGCTCTCATAATTTTTCGTACACCATTTTCTTTTAATCCAAATTGGAATTCAATAGCCTCAAAGGGAGTACGATCTTCCCACGCCATTTCAATAATTCTATTTAAGTCTTTAGGGCTATAATCCAAATCCACCACCATGGCATACAAGACATTGTCCAGTAATATAATCTGACTCAGGAAGGCACAATAAATAAATCGCACCTGCTGCTTCTTGAACAGTTCCTAATCTCCCTAAAGGAATCATATCTTTTGCCATTGAATGGAATTGAGCACTGACACCAACTTTAATTTCGTTTCCCTCAATATTGATGGTTGAATTTTCTTTCGAAGCATCAGCATCCGTTAAACGAGTTTGTATAAGACCAAAAGCAACTGCATTTACATTGACATGATATCTTCCCCATTCTTTTGCCATTGTTTTGGTCAGACCAACTATACCGGATTTAGCAGCCGCATAATTTATTTGTCCTGCATTGCCAAAAACTCCAGAGGTTGAAGAGATATTGACTACTTTTCGATGATTTATCAGACCTTGCTCTTTTTCTTTTAACACCAATTGTTTAATGTGAGGTTGCGCTGCTCTTAGAATTTGAAAGGGAGCAGTTAAATGGCAATCAATAATAGCTTGCCACTGCTCATCACTCATTTTTTGGATGACATTATCCCAAGTAAAGCCTGCGTTATTTACTATAATGTCAATTCCTGAAAATTGATCCATTGCAGTAGCAATCACTTTATTTGCAAAGCCCTGTTCAGTAACACTTCCAATGCAAGGTACTCCTTGCCCACCTAGTTGTTCAATTTGGTGTAAAGTTTCTTCTGCTGGAACTTTATCCAAGTCATTAACGACAATTTTAGCACCAGCTTTTGCTAATTTGAGAGCTAAAGCTTGCCCAATCCCTCTTCCAGATCCAGTGATAATTGCTACTTTATTTTCGAATATTTTCATTGAAGTAAGTTAACTAAAAGTGTGAATCAATAGGAATTAATTTTACACTCAAAATTATTGGTAAAATCAAATTATTCAACTATTTTGACCAAAATGAGTTTTTACGGTAAAAATATTGTAATTACTGGAGCTTCTTCTGGAATTGGAGAAGCAGTGGCCAAAGAATTTTTATCTTTGGGTAGCAAAGTCATTCTTATTGCACGCAGTATTGATAAGATGAAAGATTCTTTTAAAAATTATCCTGCAGAAAACGTTTCTTTTTATTCGTTTGATCTTACTAATCTTGATGGAATCGAAGGATTAATTAGTCAGATTATTACTGAACACAAGCAAATAGATATCTTATTTAATAATGCGGGTATCAGCCAATTTGGCCAATTCCAAGGTTCTTCTTTAAAAGTAATTAACGACATCATGCAATTAGATTATTTTTCAGTAGTATATATGACCAAATATGTTTTAGAGCATATGATCAAAAATGGAACCGGTCATATTGTAACTAATACCAGTGTTGCAGGAAAGATTCCTTCAAGAAATCGCACTGCCTATTCTTCCGCGAAGTATGCACTACATGGTTTTTTCGATTCGCTTCGAATTGAAGTAGCAAATCAAAATATTGATATAACTCTTGTAGCTCCAGGGAGAGTTGATACGGGTATTGGAATTTCAGCGCTCACTGAAAGTGGAAAGCCCTACGGAAAAAATGATCGAGGACATTCTAATGGATTATCCGTTCAAAGTGCTGCCAAAAAAATTATCAAAGCCATTAAATCCAAGAAAAGAGAGGCAATCATTTCCAAATGGTCAGATATAGCCAATTTAGGGATTATGCTTCGTAATTTTTTTCCTTCCTTATATTTCGCATTAGCAAAAAAAATCAAAGCTTAAATGAAATTTACAATTTTAGACGATCCTCGCTATAATCATTTAGCAAAACCCCGAACGGTATTATTTCAGATTTTCTCGTTTCTTTTTGATTTATATGCAAATTCCATGCTATTGTTTTATGCGAGAGTGAAAATTATTGGCAAAGAAAATATCCCAAAGGATACTCCTTTTATTTTTGTTAGTAATCATAATAGCCATATGGATATTGCAGTTTTAGCATTTTCTACAAAAATGGGATATGAAAAATTTGGATTTTTAGCAGCCAAGGACTATTGGTTTGATAACTCGTTTAATAGAATATTTTTCAAAAATTTTATCAATCTTATTCCAATCAGTCGCAATACTTCAGGAAAAGATTCTATTGATATTGAGGATACTTTTTTACTCACAAAAGCTTTCATGAGTTTAAATAATAATATTATTATGTTTCCTGAGGGTTCTAGGGGAGAGGCAGGGCAACTTCAACGTTTTAGAAAAGGAGCAATGAGATTTTCATTGGGGCTAAATGTTCCAATTTTGCCCGCTGCTATTGTTGGAACAGAAAAAGTTTGGCCAAAAGGAGAGTGGTTTATGAAACCGGGAAAAATAACGATCAAAATCCTTCCTCCAATCTATCCCAAGGATTCTTCAAAGATGTCAGAACAAGAAATAAATAAAGAAATTTCTTCGAAAACTATTGAACTTCAAGAGATTGTACAGCAAGGTCTTGCAGAATTAACTTAGTGATTCTTTTTTGATAATTTATCAGATAGAAAAAATAATAGAATTGCAAATACAACATCCTGAAAAGGACTAGCATTTGGTATTCCATAATTCCAAATGACTACTAATAAGAGCCATAAGGAAAAAGTCTGATAATTCATAGTTAACCGAAAAGATACCAGGTCTTATTAGGAACCATAACCAAGAGAAAAAAGACAAAATATACTAGTGCAATGAGCCCAAAAATTTTTAATACTGTTGTCGTGTTGTTATCCATTTACCTACCAATTAAACGTTTAAATATAGTAATTTCAGGAAATAAAATATGCACTCTTTTTTGATAGTCTTTATACTCTGGTCTTGTACGTAGTATTTTATTTTCAATCCAAGGAATACTGGCAAATATGAACATTAATGTCATGCTGATTGGAGCGAATATCAAATAGTTGAATCCTTGGTAGGAAAATCCAAAAACATACATTCCCCACCAAAAAAGAATTTCCCCATAATAATTAGGATGCCTTGAGTATTTCCATAAGCCTGACTCAATAATTCCTTTTTTCCCAGAATTTTTTTGTCGAAACTGATGCAGTTGGAAGTCTGATATAATTTCAAGAATAACTCCAACAATTGAGATAAAAATTCCTAAAAATAGAACTAGCATATTAGGCTTTGATGATCCAATATACATAAAAGGCATACAGCAAAAGAAAACTATTAGCGTTGGGAAAAAATGAATTCCACCTAGATTACCTAAAATCTGAAACCATCTCCCCATCTTATTTCTCATATCAATATAGCGCCAATCTTCATGATGAAGACCTTCCCATGTTTTTATCCAATTTGCTGTCAAACGAATGGACCAAAAAAGGATAGCAGAAATAAGTAAAATTGACTCAATGCTTAAACTAATATTGTTTTTTTGAATCCAAAAAAATGCTAAAAATGGAGGAATAATTGACCAATACGGATCGTAGAAAGAGGAATTATTTTTCCAAACACTAAAAAAATAAATAATAAATGTTGCAGCAATATCTGCGATGAATACTTGAAAAAGAATGGATCTATCTAAGAAAAAAGTTGTTGAAAAATATCCCACTGATAAAGCTAAAAAATAAGAGGAAGCAACCCAGATTAGCCCATTAATGCGCATATCTAATTTCCTTTTTCTCTTGATAAAAATACCAATATCCAACAAGTACTATATAAAGAAAATTGATTCCATGTAACAAAATTGCCGCACTTTGAGCTATCGATAAATCATATGAATAGATAGTATTCAAGCAATAAATAACAGCAAGATGAAAAGTTCCAATTGCTCCAGGAGCCAGAGGAATTGCAATACCAATGGTTGATAAAATTGTTAAAACCATTGTTTCTTCAAAATTCATTTCCACCCCTAATGACAGCATGGTATAATAAGTATATAATGGAACGTTTAACCAAAAAATAACTGATAGAAATAGTAATTTAAATTTATAGTGAGAAATAATACTTATTCCTTCCATAAAATTATCAAACTTTGGAAAGCGATTTTTTACTTTATCCAAAAAGGTCAGTTGGCTAAAAATTAAAATTAGAGCTAATAAAACGAGAAAAATATTTAGTACTATTAATTTTGTATTTAAAAATCCCATAAAACCAATCAACACAAAGGCTAAAATTGAAACACTTAAAATAAGAGTATCTAATATTTTTTCAGAAAGCACAGTGCCCAAAGAATAGGATAATTGAGCACTATTATTTCTACCATCAATCACTAGTTTCGCTTTTATCAACTCTCCAGCTCGAAAAGGCAATACATTGTTGAAGAAATAACCGATGTGTGTAGCTGAATAAAAAGATTTAAAGGATAGCTTGCTGTTTGGAAACATAACAGACCAGCGATAGGCTCGAACGAGAAATTGCCCAAATGTAAACAGAATTGCGAAGAGCACGTATGTATAATTTGAATCGGTGATTAATTCCAAAACATCATTGAAATTAATTTGTTTAAATGAAAAATATAGACAAGCAAGGGAAATACCCCAAAAAAGGGATTCCTTAAGGATTTTGCTTTTCACGCTGAAATTCGTAATTAACGATTCTCCTTTTCATTGGATTGCCATTTTCATCTAGATGTTCATTGCTTTGCATGGGAGAATTATAATCGACCGGGACATCAGTTTTAACTTGACAATTACTCATCAATGCGAGCATCGCGATAAGCATGATAGTGGCAATAATAGTTGGAAAATGTTTACTCATCAAACCTAAAACTTTTAAAAAAATTTGTTTTTGAAAATAAATAAAATAATTCAATCAAACCAAAAAAATTCATAATTCCGCAGACAAGAAACCATACCTTATGATTATTTCTTGCTGAAAACCAAAGCGCAATTAACGTCCAAAAAGCTTCCCAAAGAGTTAAACCTAACAATAGATTTTGATTAGATTGTAACATTTGTCCAAATTGATTGATTAAATCCATAAGAAAAATTTGAAAAATTATCGATTGAAAAGAAGAGAAATTATGAAAACAAAAAGAATAACTCCTCCAAAAATACCCCAATAATAGATTGAAAATTCCATGAGCAAAATTAATTATTATTACTTTACTTAAAAACAAAAAAGATTAATAAATTTCTCTGATGAAATTAAATCCTAAAACTGATCACATAATCATTTATACAACCAGTTGGTGTGGTCCATGCAAAATGGCCAAGCAGTTTCTAAAAGATCAAGGTTGTAGTTTTGAAGAGATTGATATTGAAGAAAATTCAATTTCCAGACAAGAAATGTCTTCTAAAACGAAAGGGACCTCTGTACCACAAATTGTGATTAATGGTGTCCCAGTTGGTGGTTTTACGGATTTACTTCAGATTCTTGATTGAGATTCTTTTAGATATATTTCAAAATTGGGATCATTAAGAAAATAATCAATTAGATAGCTGATTCGTGAATGCGTTTTTTTTTGCACCTTACTTATTTTGGTAATCGATTTCCATCGACATTTAGTAATTCCTTCTAATTGATCGGGAATCAATTTAACGTCCGGCAAACCTCTATAAACGATAATACGCCAAAAATTCTTTTTCAAAATATAATCTTTTCCATCCCAGATATAATATTTTGTACTAGGAAGCTTTCCAATAATGTCTAAGTTTTCTAATTCTAAGCCAGTCTCTTCATGTATTTCACGTAAAGCAGTTACATCTATAGAGTCATCAAATTCAATTTTACCCTTGGGAAGATCCCAGATCCCTCTTTTTTTTATAAATAAAATCTTTTGATTTAAAAGAACGATTCCTCCAGCTGTATCTAATCTAGGAGTTGGCTTTAATTTTATGTAAGACATCATATTGTTCCTTTGTTAAATTTTTGAACATTACTCCATTTAATTCAATCTCTTTTTCATGGGATACTCTGGACCATTTTTTTGGTTTCAGCTCCCTTTTCCCTTGATAATCGATATGGGTCAGTACATATCGTAAAGCATTCAGTCTGGCAATCATTTTATTATTAGCATTAATCACTACCCAGGGAGATTTTTCTGTTGAAGTATGATTAAACATTTGTTCTTTATAATTAGTAAAAACATCCCATTTACTAAAAGCAATCAAATCATTATTGGAAAATTTCCAATATTTTAACTTATCATTTTGTCTAATTTTAAATCTTAAACTTTGGTTTTCTTTTGAAACAGATAAATAAAATTTTATAAGAATTAGTCCATCGTTGATTAGCTTTTCTTCCCAAGAAACAATCTTTTTCATAAAATAGTGATATTGGTTTTCTGAACAGTACCCCATTGTTGGATGAATTAGTGCTCTAGAATACCAAGATCGATCAAAGAAATGTATCTGTCCGGGTTCAGGCAATAATTTTTCATAGGTATTGAACCAAAATTTGCTCTGCTTTTTGGATGGTATTCCTAATTCAATTACATGGGCATTTTTTGGAATCAGATGTTCAATAAACCTTTTAATTGTTGACCCTTTCCCAGCGGCATCTCGACCTTCAAAAACAATTGCTACACGCTTTTTTCTTTTAATGACCCATTCTTGAAGCTTTAAAAGTTCAACTTGTTGCCTTCTTTTTTCAAGTTCATATTTTTCATGACTCAATTCTTCAAATGGAAATGTACTGTTAATAATCATATGGACTAAATTTTAGCCAAAACTTCTCTTAATTTAGAGCTGGATGTATGAGTGGTGTAGGGAAAATAAATAATCTCCACATTTTTTTTGCTGAAAATTTTTTCAATTTTAATCCATTCATCTGTTCCTTTCCAATCATCTCCAACAAACATGCGATCAAATTTTAAATTATTCCAAGCCTCAAATTTATCATAAGTGGTTTGAGGAACCACTTCATCAACAAATTTAATAGCCTCAATGATTTCCATTCTTTCTTGAAAAGGGATTACAGGATTTTTTTTCTTTACAGAGAAAGCCAATTCATCAGTTGTGATGCCTACGATAAGATAGTCACACTCCAATCTCGCTCGTTTAAGAATGTTTAGGTGTCCAATGTGGAATAAATCAAAGACGCCTGTTGTATAACCAATTTTTTTCATATTCAAATATCTATTAATTTTCCTCTAAATAATCAACTATTCTTTTACTGGCATTTCCATCTAAAGAGCCAATCATTTTTGTGATGAATTTTTTTTGTTCAGGACTATATTGAAACGTTGACAGTGCATTTAAATGAGTAGTTAACTGGGAGAAATTATCAGCAATGAAAGCAAAATTAGAATAAAAATTAAAATCTGAACTCATTCTTTGTTTAAAGCGGAACGAAAAAATTCCACGATAATTCCATCTAAGTTTAAGAAATTTACAAACTATTACCGGTTTTCCAATTGCTGCAAACTCTAGTACCGCTGAAGATGCATCACTGATCATGATGTCAGCAGTTGATAAGAATGGAACTAAGGAAAATGCTTCTGGGGATGTGACAAAAACATTTTCTTGCTGACCCCAAAACTTCAATATTTTTTGCTGATTTTTATATTTTTGTTTGCTGTGTGTAAAAAAATGTGGTTTGATAATAATATTAAATTCATTAAGAATTTTGGGAAAATTTTTTGGAAATCTTTCTATGCTGCTTGGATAAAATGTTGGAGCATAAAGGATTGTCTTTTTTTTGTTAGATAATCCAATTTTTTGAATATCTATCTTTTCAGCAGTTCCGTTTAAAATAGGATCCAGTTTAGAGAATCCAGTGTTGACAAATTGATTATTGGGAAACATTGATTCTAGCTTAATTTTTCTAAATTCTCCTTCAACAAATCGGACAGTATTTGGAGTGGAGGATTTTGTATAGTAGCTAGATTTTGGCCCTACGCCGTGCCCCATTTGTGCGGTTTTAGAATGATTGTGAATCTCTTCAAGATAAGGGAAAGAGTTTCCAAAAAATATCCAATTTGGCTTATAATGAATATATAAATCTCTCGCTTCAGTATCATTTTGAACCCATTTGGAAATCAAATCATTGGCTTCGATAATTTCTTGAACTTGTTGGTCAAATTTTCCATGATGAAAAACAAATACAATTTTTTGATACCCTCTATCAATTAATTGATGAAAAACGGGAAGATACTGTGGAAGATAATACAATTCTTTGACATCAAAATAGATGACCATTGCTTTATTGTCTTTTTTCAATGCCATGCTCCGTAAATATTTTTTTTGAAGCTATAGTTTCAGATCGAATTTCTCGATTTGCCTTGCGATCTATATCGTTCTTGTAAGGCCTTTCATGATAAAGATGTAATGGAGAACATTGATGTCTGATTTGCTTTCCCTTGATTCCAAGATTATTTAATCGATAGCCCATTTCACAATCTAATCCTCCATACTTCATTCTTTCATCAAAACCATTAACTAATAGAACGTCTTTCTTCCAAGCAGAGCTATTATTTCCATTAAATGTAGGTTTTGTTAAGGTCATTCTATCTAAAGCGCTTGCAATGAAAGTATTTTTAATCATCTTAAGAAATTTTTTTGATACTTTTTCCCCTTTTTTAATCAAGAATAACTTGTTGAAAATCTGTTGATTAATTATATCGTTTTTAAAAATTGATGAAGAATTTTTTTTATTCAAAGGAACATGTCCTCCAGATAAGAATCGACCTTTCTCCGCAAGAAAAACATGCTTTTCCACAAAATCTTGATCAGGAATACAATCACCATCCGAAAAAATTAAGTAATCTCCCTTACTTTGAAGTATAGCTTGATTAAGAATTTTACATTTTCTAAAACCATCATCTTCATGATGGACATACTGATATTCCAAATTATTGAACAATAGGTTAGACTTATTTTTTTTCTGATGTTCTTCGCTAGAACCATCATCAGCAATTATAATTTCAAAGTTTGAGTATGTTTGCTTGGAATAACCCCAAAGAACTTTCTCTAAAAAATTCGATTTATTGTAGGTGGAAATAATTACAGAGACTTTTAACATTGATGAAGTTATTTATGGCCTAATATATAATCTAATTTTTTTATATTCCATTGATGAAAAAAGATAAGAAACATTGTGTAGTCTTATTTAGTGGCGGTCTCGATTCGACAACAGTACTTTACAAGGCGAACCAAGAATTTATTGTCCACGCAATTAGTTTTGATTATGAACAAAATCATAAATACGAACTTTCTGCCGCTAAGAAAATTCTTGAGAAATTATCAATTGATAATCATAAGATTTTAACTATTGACTTAAGACAGTTTGGGAATTCTGCGTTAACAGATAACATTCAAGTACCAAAAAATAGAAGTAACAATGAAGAAATTCCTGTCACCTATGTGCCAGTTCGTAACACCATTTTTTTATCCTATGCTCTTGCATATGCAGAGGTCAACAATATCTTTGACATTTTTATTGGCGTGAATGCTTTGGACTATAGCGGATATCCAGATTGTCGTCCTGAATTTATCAAGGCATTTCAAGAAATGGCTAATCTCGCGACAAAGTTTTCACAAGGGTCTCAAAAAATTCGAATTCATACTCCCTTGATACATTTGAAGAAATCTGAAATTATTACAATGGGATTAAATCTTGGGGTAGATTATTCTTTAACACATTCATGTTATGATCCAATTAAGGGACTTCCCTGCCGAGAATGTGATGCTTGCATTTTGCGCATCAATGGTTTTAAGGAGTTAAATTTAATTGACCCAAGCCTACAATAATGTATTCCATTAAAGAAATATATTTCACTCTTCAGGGGGAAGGGTATCATACTGGAAGACCTGCAGTTTTTTGTCGTTTTTCGGGGTGTAATCTTTGGACTGGTCTTGAAAAGGATAGATCAACAGCTATTTGTCAATTTTGTGATACAGATTTTTGGGGTATTGATGGTGAAAATGGTGGAAAATATCATTCAAAAAGCTTAGCAAATTTAATTGAAAATCAATGGCAAGGTGACTCCGAACCTTTTGTTGTTTTTACAGGAGGAGAACCTTTGTTGCAGTTAGATAAAGAATTAATCGATGAAGTACACCGTAAAGGATTTCAGATTGCTGTTGAAACAAATGGAACAATTTTACCTCCCGATAATATTGATTGGATTTGCGTCAGCCCCAAAGCAAATTCAAAACTAGTTCTTGAATTTGGCAATGAATTAAAACTGGTATACCCTCAAAAAAATTTTGACCCTTCAAAATTCGAATCATTTCAATTTGACCATTTTTTTCTCCAACCCATGGATGGAATGGAAGTAGAAAAAAGCACCTTAGAATGCGTAAATTATTGTATTAAAAATCCAAAATGGAAGTTAAGTTTGCAAACTCATAAATTGATGGGAATAAAATAATGTTTGAATTGAAAAGAAAATATGAATTTCACGCGGCAAGGAAGTTGACCAAAATAGATACTAGTCATCCTTGCGCCAAAGTACATGGACATACTTTTCATATTACTGTTACTATTCAAGATGAAATCAATACTAAGACAGGTTGGGTAATAGATTTTTATGACATCGATCAAATATATAATCAAAAAATCCATTCAATTTTGGATCATTCTTATTTAAATGATATTCAAGGTCTTGAAAATCCTACAACTGAAAAATTAGCTCAATGGATTTGGAACAATTTAAAAAACGACCTCAAGTCTTTGCATTCAATTACAGTAAGCGAAGGTGACAACTATGGTTGTACTTATTGGGGGGGAAATGCCTAAAGCCGACGGAAGACAATTTGAGTTCTTATCTGAAGATTCTATTAATTCAGATCTATTAGAAGCATTTCCTTTTGACAGTCCTAATCAATATATTGTAACAGAGACTAGAGAATTTAGTGCTGTGTGTCCTTTTAGTGGATTGCCAGATTTAGCTGATGTTATTATTGAATACTATCCGGAGGGAGGTAAGTGCGTAGAACTAAAGTCCTTAAAGTATTATTTTGTTAGTTTCAGAAATGTTGGTATTTATCAAGAAGCGGTGACCAAAAAGATTTATGAGGATCTGAAAAAACTTCTCAAGACAAATCGTATAAAGATAACTACTGTGTATAATACAAGAGGAGGTTTTGATACCACTTGTATTGAAGGTGGTTTATAAAAAGGTAAAAAGATGACATATTTTCAAAGATTATATAAAGCTATAACTCTAGATGTGGCATTTTATGAGATGGTTGAATCCGATAAATCATTAACCAATCAGGCGTTAATGACTGTTATTTTAGTTTCAATCGTTCAAGGTATCGTAATTGGTAGTTTGAATCCAATCATTTTAGCTCAAGGAGCTCTTGGCAGTGTTGTAAGATGGATAATTTGGTCAATGTTTATTGTTTTTGTAGGAACAAAAATTTTACCTGAACCTCATACGTCTTCAAATACTGGCGAACTCTTAAGAACGCTTGGATTTGCTTCTGCTCCCGGTCTCTTGTATGTCTTTAGTGTCATCCCCTTAATTGGTGGTCTGGTTGATTTAATTATTCCTTTTCTCCAAATTGCTGCATTTACAGTTGCAGTCAGACAAGCGCTAGATTTTCATTCCACTGTTAGAGCTGTAGGAGTTTCAATTGTTGCTATGATTCTAATGATGATTACTTTGATGTTATTTATTGGATTTACTTGGTTTTTTATTGGAGTAGCAGAAAATGCTATTTCTTCAACCAATCCATTAATTGGAGCATAATGCATGCTTCAACTCAAAGATTTTTCAAAAGAGGATTTAGAATTTATCTTTGAATGTAATCAATTAAATAAGCCACAGGTTGGAAATTTGACCTTGGATAAATTGAAATTATTGGTTAAAAATTCTCATTATTTAAAAGTAGCTTTTTATAATGGAAATCCCGCAGGATTTTTGTTATGCCTTATTGAAGATAAAAATTATGATAGCCCAAACTATCAATGGGTTTCCAAAAAATATTCTAATTTTATTTATATTGATAGAATATCAATAATGCCTCAGTTTCAAAATATGAAGATCGGTACAGCTTTTTATCTTGACCTAATTACGTTTTCTTGCTTGAATAATTTTTCTAGTATCATTTGCGAAGTAAATATTCAACCGCCTAATCCGGGTTCACTTAGATTTCATAAAAGATTTGATTTTTTAGAATGTGGTTCGCAATTTACGGAGCAAGGAACTAAAGAAGTACAGTTCCTTATCAAACAACTTAACTGAATAGGTAAAAAAAATGAGCAATTTTTGGCATGATTTGTTATTTCCAATTTTTTTCTTTATAGTTTTTGTCGCTGCACACATTGGATTATATCTGATGGTTTTTAAAGGAGACAAAGAGAAATGAATAAGAAAAAGAAATTAGTCAATAGTAAGCATAAGAAAAGAAAACTAAGGTTAAAGTTAAAAATTAAATCCTTATTAAAAAATAAACCTGCTAAAGAAACTTCTGATAAAAAAGAAATCAAGAAAAAAAGTCCTAAAGCAAAAAAAAGCTAAATCTTTTTAATGAAAATCCCAAATAACACATTGGGTCTTTTTATAATTTCAGTAATTGTTCTGATTAGAAGTGGTAAAATTTTATTTGCTTTTCTTTTTTTAACCATTTATCCCATTTATTATTTGATAAATTCTTTGTTTCTTTTTTTAGACAAAATATTTTTTCCTTCTATTAGAGAAATAAAAATAAATAACCCTGTCTTAATTATGGGAGTCAATCGAAGTGGGACTACTTTCTTCCATAAGGTTTTATCGAATCTAGACCAATTTCAAAGCAATACTACCTGGGACTATATTTTTCCTTCTGTCATTTTAAGAAAAATTCTGAATCCAGTCTTTTTTTTGCTTGTAAAATTACAACTTACACGCATTGAAGGAAGAAAAGGTGGACATTCAGTAAAATTGAATAAAATTGAAGAAGATGAAATGCTTTTGTTTCTGCACCGATTAGATTCTCAATGGATTTCAAATCATTTGATTCCTTGGTTCAAGGTGGACCAAAAGTTTTCTAATCTTTCATCCCAATTATTAATTGACAATCCCTCAAATATCAAGCGTCATCAAGATTCTGTTGTTTTCTTGCAGGAATTTTGGAAAAAACAACTTTATTTGGGTAACAAAGCTCAGATTTTATCAAAATCAAATCCATTTATTTTCAAGGGAAAGACTATTCAGTCAATTTTCCCTGACATAAAGATGGTCATTCTCATAAGAGATCCAAAAGAAGTTTTAGTTTCTTATTTCTCCATGCAAGAAAAAATTAGGTTTGGTAATAAGCTGAAAAAGATCGAGAAAATCCTTTATAGAAAATCTGCATATCAAGAAATAAAAATTTGGTATGAAGAGACCGAAAAACTACTAAAAAATCTAAATCCTAATAGTTATATAATTATAAAATATTGCGACTTATTAAACAATTTTCAACAGGTGATGAAACGAGTTTCTATTTTTCTTGATTTACAACAATCTAAGCAATTGAAAGATATACTTTCTCAATATGATTCGAGTAATTATTCTTCTGAACATAAAAATTTCGATTTAGAATATTTTGATTTAAAGGAAAAGCAAATTCATACCGATTTTAATTTTGTTTATAAAAAATACTTTAATTAGTTTTCAAAATGCAAAAAATAGCAATTTATTTTATTATCCTATTGTCTTCACTAATGGCCCACTGTCAATTACCTTGCGGTATTTATGATGATGCTATGAGAATTAGAATGATTGAAGAGCATGTCTTTACAATCACTAAATCAATGAATTTCATAAAACAGAATCAAGGAATTGAGGATCAAAGTTTTCAAATAGTTCGATGGACAATGTCTAAAGAAGAACATGCGCAGGAAATACAAAATATCATCAGTGAGTATTTTTTAACTCAGAGAATTAAAATCAATAGTGGAGATAGTTTATATTTACAAAAGATTCAAATATTGCACGCAATTTTAGTTGATGCGATGAAATGTAAACAAACAATTGATACTGCTAATGCAAATAATTTATTATCAAACTTGAATAGTTTTGTTAATTTATATTTTGATGAACATGGGAAAACACATTTAAATGATCTTAAAAACAAATAGAAACTATCTAACATTTGCAGTTCTTTTATTGATTCTAGTTCTAGGAAGAACAGTACCCCACCCTCCAAATGTTACCCCATTAATTGGCTTAATGGTTTTTTCATCTCAAGTTCTAAAAGGATCCTCTTTTTTTTGGATTCCAATGCTGGCAATGTTTGTAAGCGATTTATTTATTAATAATTATATCTATAGTGGTTATTACACTGATTTTCAGATTTTAACTCCAGGATTTATATGGATTTATTCACCGTTTATCCTTTTTGCTTTTTTAACAAAAACTAAACTATTTCGATCTATCAATTTTCCAAAAGTTTTAGCCTTAAGCCTATCTGGTTCTACAATCTTTTTTTTACTGAGTAATTTTGGAGTTTGGATTTCCAGTGGAATGTATACATTAAATCTTCAGGGACTGGTTCATTGTTATGCTTTAGCAATTCCTTTCTATAGTAATAGTATCATTGGTGATGTTTTTTATTCTACTTCATTATATTTTGCTTATAAATTTTCAACAGATATTTCTGCAGCTGGTTTAAAAAAAATATAAATTGTTGTTTATAGATA
>JALRJJ010000078.1 GCA_023255095.1 bacterium | reverse complement strand
TGTTTAATGTCGTTATATGTAAAAGTTTTTTGACTGTACCATTTATAGTATTCAGGGAAGTCTCTAATGACCGATGAGGCAAGAATTGACATATCTCTTGCCGAAGTCTGCTGGTTTTTAGTATCCAAACCAGAAGCATTTTCGAAAATAGTATTGTTCATACCGAGTTCTCTTGCATATTCATTCATATAAGCAGTAAAAGTACCCTCAGTTCCAGCGATATGCTCTGCCAAGGCGACAGCAGCATCGTTACCGGATTGAATGATTAGTCCCTGCAGAAGTGTTTCTAGCTTGATTGTTTTTCCAACCTCAACAAAACTTTTAGAACCCATGGTTTTCCATGCTTTTTCACTAATTAAAACATCATCATTTAGAGATACACGTCCATCCTTTATTAGTTGGAAGACTACATAAGCCGTCATTACTTTTGTTAGACTGGCAGGAGCATGAGCTTTGTCTGGATTTTTTGAAGCAATGACCTTTTGAGAGTCAAAATCTATAAGGATATATGAGTCAACATTTATTGCTGGGGCTTTTGGAGTAATAAAAACTGCCGCTTTTAATACAGAAGAAGAAAATAAAAAAGTAAAGAAAGCCAAGGATAAGATTGAGGTAGTAAATCTATATTTCATGTGTCTAGGTTAGTTTATTTGTTCGAATTCCTTTTTAATATGCTCAGAAAGCAATTGAGCTGTCATTGCATATCTATTATCGTGATTATAACGAGTCAATACATAAAAATTCCATAATGTTTGGCGCATATCAATACGATTATCTTGAGGCAGTTGAATCAATGCAATCTTAGAGCTGTCATCTATTTTCATAGAAATAGGAATACCTTTGCTTTTCCAATACTGAGCAGTTTTTACAGGTTTATTAGTTGAAGACTTAACATAACGAAAATGTTTTTGATTAAGTTCAATTGGATAAGAAAGTTCACCACCATCATGCCATTGGTGCTTATCAAAGTAATTTGCTATCGAGCCAATAGCATCTGGGTTGGAAGAAAAAAGATCTATTTTTCCATCTTCATCGAAATCAACCGCGTAGTGCCTGTAAGAGCTAGATATAAATTGACTCATCCCCAAAGCACCTGCATGAGAGCCTTTGACGGATAAGGGTGGAATATTGTTATCCCTAACCAAGAGTAAGAAAGACTCCAATTCTTTTTTGTAGAATTTCTTTCTGCGGTTATTGCCCGATGCCTTAATGAGAAGTGTCTCTAGTGTTGGATGCTGTCCTTGATTTTTTCCATAGTTTGTCTCGATCCCAAGAATGGCAACGATAATTTCGCTAGGGATATTAAATTTTTTTTCGGCTTTTTCAAGCAGTTTTATGTTTTGCTTCCAAAACGTTACGCCGGATTTGATTCTTTCATCAGTAATGAATAAGGATTTATATTTATCCCATGACATGATTTTTTTCTTTCTTTTGGGAAGGGCTGATTTCTCAACCGCTGGCAAAATTTCTAAGGAGATTTGTCCAAAGATAAAATTAAGTTCATTTGCTTTGAACTGATGTTTATTAACCATTTCCTTAATGAATTCCTGGGTAAATCTAAGCTCGTTGCCTTTGACAATTTCCGCAAATATTAAGGAAGGGAAAATCAATATTAAAAAAACTATTTTCTTCATTTCTTGAGATAACCAGGAAGTTTATGTTTGTTGACTGACATGATGATTCCAAAAATAGCCAAGATGGTTAGTAGCGAAGACCCCCCATAACTAACCAAAGGAAGAGGAACACCAACAACCGGGACCAATCCAGCAACCATTGCAATATTAATTGCGACATAAGTAAAAAATACCAAAGTTAGACTTAGCCCAAGTAATTTAGAAAAGTTATCTTCAGATTTAATTGAAATCTGAAATGATCGATAAATAATCAACCCATATAAAAACAACAAAAAAATTACCCCAACAAACCCCATTTCTTCAGCGAGTACAGAAAAAATAAAGTCAGTTGAATGTTCAGGTAAAAAATCTAACTGTGATTGAGAACCTGCTCCAAAACCTTTGCCATTTATACCACCAGAGCCTATTGCAATCTTTGATTGGATAATATGATACCCAGAGCCCAACGGGTCAGATTCAGGATCAATCATGGTCAAAATTCTTTGTTTTTGATAGGGTAGTAGGAAGTAATTCCATGCAAGATAAAGAGTGCCAAGAATTGAGCTAAATATAACGCTTAAATTAATCCATACATTCTTAATGATTTGGATTCTTACTCCAGCAAAGAATAGAACATAAATACCACTTGATACAATTAATATGGCTGTTCCCAAGTCAGGTTGCTTATAGATTAGAAAACCAATCAAAAAGATTGCAAGAAGTGAAAGTAAAACTGGCCCAAGTCTCGGTGGAATATTTTTTTCACTCAATATAGAGGCAATAGCAATTGGGACAATAACCTTCATTATCTCTGATGGCTGAAATCTAATTATTCCGATATCAAGCCATCTTTTTGCTCCTCCTCCATAAGACCCAAAGAAATAAACCAAAATTAACAATATCACTCCTATGGCCATCAGATATGGTGAGTAGAGTTTCAAAATCCTTGGAGGTATTTGTGCAATAACTAACATAACAATTAAGGCAATTGCTAGATTCCTAAATTGAAGTAAAAGGAGCTTTTCAGAGGATGCAGATGCCGTATAAAGAATTATGAAACCAAATGAAAGGGTTAAAACAATCAAAAAGAATAAATACTTGTCAAGTTTAAAAAATTGAAAGAAATTATTGACTTTATCTTGAATCATATTATCAACAGACCAACTGCTCTTTTATCTGAAAGAAGAAGGTTAAAACTTCTGCAGGCAGCATCGACATTCATTAATTCAACACCCAAACCTAGTTCATTAAACAATAAAATTTTTTCCGGTTTAAGAAATGAGGTTTGCGAGGTGCCAATAATAATTATCTTGACTTGATCTTTCGTAA
>JALRJJ010000007.1 GCA_023255095.1 bacterium | reverse complement strand
TTTTTCATTGCACTCTCCCAAGGACTGCATAGAATAGAGCCTAGGGGTTTCAACTATGTTTCGTTTATTTTCTTTAGCACTTTTATCATTCACGGTTTATTCGAGCGATGTTTTATTGCAGCCAAAATCTGTTCTTGATGTTAAGACCGGCGCGTTTGTTAGCGCAGACGTATTAATAAGAGATGGAAAAATTATAAAAATTGCCAAAAACATACAAACAACTTCAAGTACTGAGATCGTTAAGATAGAGGATCTAATTTTATTACCAGGACTCATGGATGCTCATACGCATCTGATTGGTGATACCAGTAAAAAAGGGTATGCATCTATTGGTAATTCAATATTTTTTTCTACCATCCACGGAGTGAAAAATGCAGAAAAAACTTTGCTGAGCGGTTTTACAACAGTCAGAATGGTGGGTGCCCCGGAGTTTGCAGATGTGGCACTAAAGCAAGCAATTGAAGAGGGTACGATAGTGGGTCCCAGATTAATAGTTTCTGGTCCGGCATTGGGAATTTCTGGTGGCCATTGCGATAGTAATTTATTCCCTTTTTCAAAAGACTCTTTAAACAATACACCGCATCAAATTGTGGATAATCCCTGGGATGCAAGAAAAGCCGTCCGTATTAATAGAAAGTTTGGAGCTGATTTAATTAAATTTTGCGCAACCGGAGGAGTGATGTCTAAAAATACGGATGTCAATGCAAAACAGTTTACCTTCGAAGAAATGGAGGCAATAGTTTCAGAGGCCCATAATCATGGAATGAAAGTAGCTGCTCATGCCCATGGGCTAGAGGGAATTAAAACAGCCATCAGAGCAGGCGTAGATTCAATTGAGCATGCAAGCTTTATAGATTCCGAAGCAATTCAAATGGCAATTGATAAGGGCACTTATTTATCTATGGATGTCTATGTTTCTGACTATATTCTGGGAGATGGTGCAAAAAAAGGAATTCTTGAGGAATCCTTAGAAAAAGAAAGGACTGTTGGAAAAATTCAACGGATGAATTTTAAAAAAGCTGTCGAAGCAGGTGCCAAGATTGCCTTTGGTACCGATGCAGGTATATTTCCTCACGGAGATAATCGCAAGCAGTTTGCATACATGGTGGAATGGGGAATGACTCCATTGCAAGCAATTCAAGCTGCAACCATCAATGCAGCAGATTTATTTGGAATGAATGAAATTGGACAAATAAAAGAAGGCTTTATCGCAGATATTATTGGGGTTAGAGTAAATCCTCTAGAGAATATTAGGTCTTTGGAATCTGTGAGCTTTGTCATGAAAGAAGGTGGGATCGTTCTTCAATAAACAGCATGTCCAACGTTTCTAATCAATATTCTTTAACCAGTAAGTTCTTTTTTAGTTTTTTTCTATATATTCTGGTTTACCTCATTTGGTATGACCTGATCTTAGATTCCTCAACTATGAACGATGACGTCGGCAGTCTAATTTTTTTACCGCATGGCATGAGATATCTTCTTATTATTGGTTTTGGATGGGTTGGGTTTTGGGCTGTTTTTTTAGGTGCTATATTTGCTCCAGCTTTTAACGAGGAAGTTATTAGGCTCAATCACCACCCCTTAACAGAGTATTTAAATTTCTGGCATAACCTTGAAAGCTTAATTGGCGGGCTATCGCTTTTAGTAACTGTTAGGTTTTTATATTGGGCTAAACTAATTGATTCGCTCCAAGGCAAACTTTTTTATGGGCAACCAAGCAAGCTCATGCTGATAGTCATTACTTCTGCATTTCTCAATGGTTTGCTTTCAAATTTTGTTACCGCTATGGCTGAACATGCTACACCAACATCCCCTATCAGAGTTATACGCTTTGTAGTGGGCGATATTTTTGGAGCTCTTATTTTACTGACTTGTGTTTTTGTGGGCTGGCGTCTTTGGAAAAGATTTATCTTAAATTAATGTTTCATTAATTCATTCACAGTATCTCTAGCACTCCAAATTGCCCCATGAATATATCCAGCTTTTTCTGCATCTCCTATTCTTGTAAAAGGTATATTGGTT
>JALRJJ010000112.1 GCA_023255095.1 bacterium | reverse complement strand
AAATAGAAATTGTGTTTTTAGGAAAGAATTTCATGAGACTTATTGCACCCCTTACATCCAATTCAAGAAACAATTGTAGATTGGAGTCAATATACTTCTGTAAACCTTTTTTAGGCGTTCCATACCAATCTCCGTGGACATTTTCATATTCTAAAAATTCATTTTTAGAAATCATATCATCAAATTGATCTTTTGAAATAAAATTATAGTGTACTCCGTTCACTTCATAGTCTCTTTTTGCTCTAGTTGTCGAAGAAACCGATATACTAATATTTAAATCTCTCGAAAGTAGTTCAATTAAAGTTGTTTTTCCAGAACCAGAAGATCCCGATATGACGATAAAGTTTTTCATAAAATATTATTTATTTGTTCTCTCAATTTTTCAGTTTGAACCTTCAAATCAATACTATGTTTCAATACATTCTTTTTTTGAAACTTTGAAAGAATTGTATTTGATTCTCTTAAAACTTCTTGCAATATAAAGCTAATTTTCTTACCAGAAAACTCCTTAGATTCTATAGATTTATTAATCATAATGATATGACTTTTAAGACGATCAATTTCTTCTTGTATGTCATCTTTTAGATTATCATCGCTTGTTTCAGTAACCTTTAAAGAATCATTTTTTTTAATATTTTTGAAAGCTTCCTGATTAAAAATATGGTCAATTTTTAAAATATTTTTATTACAGTTATTCAAATATTTAATGAAGTTAATTTTAATATTTTCTCCTTCTTTTTCTCTCATCGCAATAAGAATTTCAACTGCCTCTTTGACACATTTATAAATTTTATTTTCATCATTTTTAGAAAGAAATTTTGACTTATTGAACTGATTTAAAGTAAAAATAGATGAGTAGTTAAGCTCAATATCATATTTTCTTTCAATTTCTTTGTAGGAAGCAATTGTGTTTTGTAACTGTTTTGAATTCGTGTCAAAAGAGTGAAAGTTTTCAACGTTTATATTAAGATTAACTGACCCTCTAACTAATTTTTTTTGAACATAAGCTCTAATCTTATCCTCCAGCTGAGCTGATAAAAAATAGCATTTTACATTTAAATCAAAAAATCGTGAGTTTAAAGATTTAATCTCAACTCCTACTGATAAATTTTTATCTTCAAAGGTTGAAGATCCATATCCGGTCATGCTTATAAACATTTTCTATGTGTTCGTTTTATTAATTTTTTTAAGATTTAGTATTAGCAATATACAAATTGGAAAAAATATTGAAAAGATAGGAAAAATAAATTTATAACTTATAGAATCAGCGATCAATCCTCCTGCAAAAGAAGCGAACCCGCTAACACCAAACATCAAAAAAAAATTTGCTCCATAAATAATTGATCTAATCTCTGGAACTGTAATGTCTTTAATTATTGAATTTAACAATGGCTGAATTGAATACATTCCAACTGCTAATACAATAGAAATTAAGATTAGAGAAGATGATGATATATACGTCATTGATAAAAATAATGGAAATAGAATCAAAGAAACAAAACTTAAGATGTTAAATCTTGAAAATATATCACCTAATATACCAGCTAAAATCTGTCCAATTATTCCAATTATCATAATTCCAGATATTAATAAATTAGCTTCCTGCCCAAATTCAAGATTAAAAACAGAAGGAATAAATGTATTAAAAGCTGTGAAATTAAATCCTATCAATAGAGATAAGGGAAAAAAGATTAACAATTTTTTTCTTTGAGAACCTAATAAGAATTGTTTGAAATGATACCCTTTAGATATTTGTTCATTTTTTGGAATGAAAAAAAATGTTAAAAGTGATAGAAATAAACTCATCATTCCTACTGCAAAAAAAGCAATCTGCCAATTATCATAGTTATTAGTTGAAAGATATGCTATATATGGCCCCAACGATACTCCTAAACTACCAAAAACCCCATGAAATGCATTTGCCTTGGATATATTTTTATGAAATCTCTCCGATATTAAGGTTAAAGCTATCGGGTGGTGAACGCTTGAAAATAACCCTAAAAGTGTACTAAATAAAATGAAAGGAATTAGCTCATTATTGAAAAAAATTATCAAACTAGATGTAGCAATTCCTAATTGAGAAATTAATAAAAGTTTTCTTGCTCCAAATTTATTATAAAGAAAGGATATTGGTAAAGACCCAATTCCAAAAAAAAGTGAAACTATACTATAAATAAATCCTAAAAATGAAGCTGAAATATTGAAATCTTTCATTAGAAAAATGTATAAACTAGGAACAAGCATCATGCTTGCATGGACTAAAGAATGGGATAAACTAAGTACAGTAAGAAACTTTAAATTTTTAGACAAAAATTATTTCTTTTCAGTCAATCTAGCCGCTTTACCGGACAAACCTCTCAAGTAATAAAGTTTAGCTCTTCTAACTTTATTAACACGATCAACAGTGATTGAAGCAATGGATGGTGAATGAATAGGAAAAATTCTTTCTACTCCAACACCATTAGAAATTTTTCTAACAGTGATAGTTTCACTTATACCTGAACCTTTTCTGGCGATTACGGTACCTTTAAATAATTGCTGACGAACTTTTTGGCCTTCTCGAACATTGACACTAATTGAAATAACGTCTCCAGGTTTAAAGTTTGGAATATCTTGTTTTAAAGCTGTATTCATTTTTTTTTATACCTTCTATATAAATCAGGTCTTCTTTCTTTAGTAACTTTGACCTTTTCTTTCTCTTTCCATTCAGCAATTAACTGATGATTTCCTGATAATAAAACATCTGGAACTTTTAATCCATCTATTTCATAAGGCCGCGTAAAATACGGAGCATCTAATAAATCGTCAACAAAAGAATCAGTAAGAGCTGAATTAATATTATTAAGAACTCCTGGTACTAATCTTGCAATAGTGTCAAAAATTATGAACGATGATAATTCACCATTAGATAAAACATAATCTCCAACTGAAATCTCATAATCAACATATTTATCTATAACTCTTTGATCAATTCCTTTATAATGACCACAAATAAAAATTAATGAAGAATTTTTTGACAATTTAAATGAGGTTTTGGATTCTAATTTTTCTCCTCTAGGGGAGGGAAATATTATTTTAGGTTTATTTTTAATTACACTTAGGCAATAATCTAAAGATTTAAAAAGAGGTTCTGCCATCATAACCATACCCTCACCACCACCATACGGTTCATCATCTACTTTTTTGTAAGGATCTTCAGTGAAATCTCGGAGGTTAATGACTTTGATGCTAAGGATATTCTTTTTGATACCTTGAAAAGCTATATTATTTTTTATAAGAAGATTAATAGTTTCCGGAAATGGAGTTATAAAATATACTTCCATAATTTTTAGAATCTAAATTTTATTCTTTAGAATCTTTAGTTACTTCTTCGGCAGGTGCTTCTTCAGTTACTTCTTCGGCAGGTGCTTCTTCAGTTACTTCTTCGGCAGGTGCTTCTTCA
>JALRJJ010000051.1 GCA_023255095.1 bacterium | reverse complement strand
AGTTTACGGCTTTATTATTCACTTCAAATTTACCATTAAAATGAAATACATAAAAATATTACTAAACCTTATAATAATTTTTAATTCATTAATTTCAAAAGAGCTTAGAGGAATTATTATTAATCAGGATGATATTCCCATTGATTATGCAGTGATTGTTGACAATGGCTCTAAAGAATGGACAATAGCTGATGAAAATGGTGAATTTTCAATCAACTCTTCTGGAGAGACAATTACGATTACCAGAATTGGTTATAAACCCAAGACTTTCATGCCAATCGGTAGCTTTCAATATTTTAAACTTTTATCAGAAAGTATTGAGTTAGACCCTGTAAATGTATTTACAGTAAATGATATCAGAATGGTAAAAGAATTCAAAGAAAAAAGTTTAATAGGAGAATTTTCAAATTATGGAAATCTTTATCAAATTCCTTCATTTAGTATTAGAACTTATGGTTCAATTTCAGGAGTAGTTAGCCCAAGTTTTGATAACGGATTCCCAAGACATACGAAAGTTCTTTTTAATAATGTAGATGTTACTAATGCTCAATTAGGACAAGCTGACCTATCATTATTTCCTACTCAAGTTCTTAATAATGTAGCTTTTGACTCAAATATTGGGGCGGTTTATAATTCTGGTTCTATTGATGGAGTGATTAATTTTAAAAATCAAAATTCGGAGAATAGTGTTTTTATTAATTCTGGATCGAACGCCTTTTCTCAATTCGGATCAAAAATATCTTTATCCAGAGAAAGTTCTCGAAGAGATATTTTTTTCTCAAAAACCCAATATGATGGTAATTATAAATTTTATAACAATATTAGCAATCAATATGAAAAAAGAGAAAATAATCAGTTTGACCAAGTTTTCTTTTCTATAAACAGAATTTATAAATTAAACAATGACACATTTTTTCATTATTCATCTATGTTTTCAATTGTTGAAAGAAATGTCCCGGGTAGCGTATTTTACCCAACATCAAATGCATCTAGAAAAGATGATATTAGTCTTCGTAATTTAACCTGGACGAAAAATTTTAATTCATCTTCCTTAAAGTTTTATTTTCATATTGTTGATTCTATACAAGAATACCAATATGACTCTGAACAGAGCTCTTTAAGTGAACATCTTTCAAACACATACACTAGTGGAATCAACTTTAAAACTTCCAATAGACAAAGAAACTTTCAAATTATTTTTGAAAATAAAAAAAATTTTTTAGATAGCAACGATATTGGAAAGATAAATATCACTGAGAAATCACTATTAACATCCTTCCAATACAATAGCCTCAATAACAGATTTAGAACTAAGCCTGTTTTTAGATTTGATAGTCAAGAAAATATACAAAAAAATACATTTAGCTTATCATCAAGCTATAATTTTAAGTTGCTGCCAATAAATTTTGAAATAGAAACCGGAAGCGGTTTTCAATTCCCAAGCTTGAATGATCTTTATTGGCCAGATTCTCAATATAGTTCAGGAAATAAAAATCTTAAAAATGAAGAGAGCAATTACTTAACCTCAAATTTGACTTATACTAATTCTAGTACACTTTTCAAAGCTAGTGTATCTTTTAAAAAATATAAGGATTTAATCAATTGGATTTCAGATCAAAATGGAAAATATTCTCCTGTTAATATTTCAATTGCTGAAAAAAATTCTTTAAATCTTTTCTGGAAATTATCAAATGATAACCAAGGAATAATATCATCAATTAACTTTTATGATAGTATTGATAAATCAAAAAATAAAAAACTTTTATATGTTCCAGATTACCAAGCATCTTTAACATATTTTTTTTCAATTGATAAACATTCTCTTGAAATTGATTATTTGATAATTGGAGATAGAATTACACAATATGCTTCAAGCTATACGCCTGAAGTATTAAGTAAAAAATTTGATACCATCAATCTTGCTTACGCTCTTAAAGAAAAATCAATCAGATATGGGTTTATTATTAACAATCTTTTTAATAAAAAATATCAATCGACATTTGGTTATCCAGAACCTTTAAGAACTTTTAACCTTACATTAGAATATTTCTTCTAAAAATTAAGTTTATCGTTTCAAAATATTAATTTGGGAATCCAAATAACTAATTGTGTGAAGAAGAATTGCTTCAATAGTTTGAGGTTCTATGGGGCTCATCCACTCTCTTCTTCCCTGATATGATAAAATAAGATGGTCTAGTTTAATTTTATCTTCTTTGGGAAAAGTAGGAATTTGATTTATATATTCTCCAACTAAATCTTTTGACAATATTGCATTCCCAAGTAAAGCTTTTTCATTAGAACTTTTTGATGAATTACTAAATCCAACATTGATTGAGTAAAGTTTTCCAATTTGATGTAAACTTATTCCGGACAATAGTAGGTCATAATCGAATTCATAGTTTTTTCTGAGTAGTTTTGCAGAATTAACCATAGAAATTGTTTGAGCCAACAAGCCATTCTGATAATTATACTGATATGAAATGCTCGCAGGGAAAACAATAAATTTATTTTTTTGATCTTTAAGAATTTTTAAAACTAATATTTTGAAATGATTTTTTGAAATTAACGAAACTTCATTTAATAGAACCTCCCACAATTTAGTAGGATTAATGTTAGATTCAGGAATCAGCTCAGCAGGATTAAAACCAAATTTTGAGTATTTTTCTATTGAAGCAAAATTTATATTTCTAATTTTTATCATCAGATTGTCACCATATTGATAAATTTCTCCTTTGATAGCTACAGGATTAGGTGATGAGAATTTCTTGGAAAACCCATCTATGTTATCCCAAAGGCGAGCTCTAATAGAACCTGATTTATCTTGAAGAAGTAGGCTTAAATATTTAGTTCCATCTTTTTTTTTAAGAATTCTTTTTTCAACACAATAGTAGAATCCTTCAATTTTCATTCCAGGTACAAAATGACTTATGAGAACTGTTTTCATTTATTGATTTTTTCAGAACATGACCTATCATTACAAACTGCTGATAGACTATATGAACGATTAGTGATTTTAATTTTTAACTCTTTCTCCATTTCATTCTCAATTGCTAAAATTGAGTCATCAAAAAATTCAAAAACTTTTCCACAGCTTTCACAAATTATATGATTGTGATTCGGTGAAATAGTTTTTTTGTTATGCTCGTAAAGAACTTTTCCGTCATTGAATGATATTTTATTAACTAAATTATATTTTACAAAAACTTCAATAGTTCTATATAGAGTTGCTCTTGAAACAGAAATCTTGTTTTTTTTCAAAGAAATTAAAACTGCTTCAATTTCTCGATGACTTTCAGAAGATTTTATTTCATCCCAAATTGCTAATCTTTGTTTTGTTACCCTTAAACCTTCTTGTTTAAGAACTGACTCAATATTTAAGTGAAACCTACAAGGAAGATTGTTCATAGTTTTCAAAATTAAGAATTATGTTATTGTTAACCAATTTTTTTCAATCTTGCATATTTTACAATAAGCTTCTTTTTTAATCCTCCAGAAAATTCAACTCCGACTTTTTGATTTTCTCCAGTTCCAGTTAAAACTAAAATTGTTCCAACCCCAAACAAATTATGCTCGACCTGATTGCCAACTTTAAAATCATCGAATTCTCTAATTGTTCTAGAGATTTGAACTTTTTTATTCTTTCCGACTCCCGTGATTCTTTTCGTATAAACTGATTTGTAAGGCTTCACAGTGACTAAAGACGGGTCTATCTCATCCAGAAACTGAGATTGAACGAAAGAAGTATTCAAACTAGAACCGAATCTTCTTCTAAAGCGTGCATTAAAAATAAAAACATTTTCCATAGCTCTTGTAACAGCAACATAAAATAATCTTCTTTCCTCTTCTAATTGCTCAGAAGTATCATCCATTCTTATTAAAGGGAACAATCCTTGCTCTAGACCCGAAATCATCACTTTTGGAAATTCTAATCCCTTAGCAGCATGCACTGTCATCAGTGTTATTGAATTATTTTTGCTATCCCAATTATCTATATCAGTAAAAAGAGAAATCTCTTGAAGAAATTCTCTAAGACTTGAATTGTTGGATTCCATAAACTGATCTACAAAAGCTTTAAATTCTTGAATATTATTGTAGCGATCGAATTCTGCTGGATTATTTTTGTAGTAGTTTTGAATATTAAATTCTTCCAATACAACTCTTATTAACTCTTTGGCATCTAATTCATCTAATAACCCGTTAAATTTATTTATTGAATTGTAAAATGATTTAATTGAATCTAATTGTTTACCTCGAAGATTCAGATCAGAAGCATTCTTAAGACTTTGAAACATTGATATATTTGTTTTTGTAGAAAGATCCTCAAATAATGAGATAGATTTTTCTCCAATTCCTCTAACTGGAAAGTTTATAATTCTTTTGAGAGCAACATTATCATTAGGATTAGTTATTAAAGATAAATAAGATATAATATCTTTAATTTCTTTCCTGTCATAAAATTTAGTCCCTCCAACAATATTATAAGGTAAACCTTCTTTAATAAATGCCTGTTCTAAGGACCTTGATTGAGCATTAGTCCTGTAGAGAACAGCAAAATCTTTAAAAGTATTTTTATGCAACTTAATCTCAGATTTTATTGAATCACAAATTGCATTGGCTTCTTCTTCATCATTATCAGTTGATATTAGAGAGATTTTATCTCCCTGACCTTTTGTTGCCCTAAGTTTTTTTTCTGCTCTGTTTTTATTTTTTATCACTACAGACCAAGCCGCATCTAAAATTCTCTGAGAAGATCTATAATTTTCTTCAAGTTTTATTTGAACACAATTGGGAAACTCTTCGTTAAAGTTTGTTAAAATATTATCGATATTTGCCCCTCTCCAACCATAAATTGACTGATCATCATCTCCTACTACTGTAATATTTTTGTTGTTGTTTGATAAGAGAGCAATCAATTTAAATTGTGCTGTATTAGTATCTTGAAACTCATCAACTAGAATATATTTCCATTGATCAGTATAAGATTTCAAGATTGTTTTGTTCAAAGAAAATATCTTAATGGGCAAAAGAATTAAATCATTGAAATCAACAGCATTATTTTTTTTAAGTTTTAAACTGTAAAGATTATAAGCTTCAGCAATCTGTTGTTCTTCAAATGATTTTGCTGACTTAGAAGCTGACTTTTCATCAATTAAATTATTTTTAAACTTATCAATTTCACTTAAAAGAAAACTTGGGCTAAATAGTCTATTCTCAGCTAGATTTAATTCTTCAATAATCTCTCGAAGAATCGTTTTTTGATCATTTGTATCATAAATTGAAAAATCTGGTCCATAACTATCATTAATCTTTGAAATATTTTGCCTTAAAATTCTAGCACCAATCGAATGAAATGTTCCTACATTTACTCCTTGGATATCTATGCTTTGAGATATTCTATCTTTCATTTCTTTAGCAGCTTTATTAGTAAAGGTTAGGGCCAAAATTTGTTGAGGTTGGTATAACTTCTGATTAATAAGATGCCATATTTTATAGGTTAACACTCTTGTTTTTCCACTTCCCGCCCCAGCAAAAACCAACAAAGGTTTTTTTACTTCTTGAACTGCTTTTAGTTGATTCTTATTTAAATCTTGCAACTTCATCTATTGATTCCTTAAAAATTTTTTGTAGTTTTTTTTAGCTTCATTATGATCCTTTTCATTTTTGGTAAAAACGTGTGATCCGTCCCCTTTAGCAACAAAAAAAAGGTAATCTGTTTTTTCTGGATTTAATACTGCATGAATTGATTTTAGCCCTGGGTTATTAATAGGTCCTGGGGGTAGCCCAAAATTAAGATATGTGTTATAAGGAGATTCAATTTTTAAATCTCTTGAAGTTAATCTTTTTGGAGATCCATCAACAATAAACTGAATGGTAGGATCTGCTTGAAGCTTCATATTTTTTTTCAGCCTATTGATATAAACCGAAGCAATAATTGCTCTTTCGTCATCTATCATTGCTTCTCCTTCAACAATTGATGCTAAAGTTAAAATCTCATGTAAAGTCATTTCCTTAATTTGATTTTGATTATAAAGTGGAAGCACTCTTATTTCAAATTCATTAACTATTTTTTGAATTATTGATTTAAAAGAATCATCATAATGAAAAAAATAAGAATCTGGAAAAAGATAACCATCAATTGAGGAAGATTGAATTCCAATGCTCTCGAGAAATTTTTTATCTTTAAGAAGTTCAACTTCTGATAATTCAAAATCAAATTCTGATAAGATAATATCAACTACTTTTTTAGTTGAGCTCCCCTCAGGAATGGTAATTATTTTTGATATTTGCCCGTTTGAAAATATAGTATTAATTATCGATGAATTGGAAATTTGACCTTGGAACAAATAAGTTCCGGCAGGAATTTTTTTCTGAAGATTTCTAAAATAAATAAATGACTTAAATACAAATTTATTTTTAACTAACTCTTCTCTATAAAATAAATCAATGATTTCATTTAAATTTTTGCCTTTTTCTATAGTTATAATTTTTTTAGAAATAGTTTGATTATTTGCTGAAAAAATAATTGTAAAAACAATTAATACAATTGATAAAAATAAAAAAAAATAATTAGCAAATATTTGATTTTTTGTGAAATTCATTTGGTGGAGAAATTAATCGATTTCACCATTTAAATCAATTCATAGCAAAATCTATTTTTAAATCTACTATTAAGAGGTAATTTTTAATTATGGATAATACAAATAAAAATCCTGATAAAATAATTTGGCCTTTTAAAAGAAAAAATTATCTTTTGTTTGGATTCGCAGTTTTAGTTATAATTGTGGGTTATTTTATCATGTATATGGGTGATGTAAATAGTTTTCAGAGCGTTACATTAGCTCCGATTTTATTGATTGTGGGATATATTGTTTTAATTCCTTTAGCAATACTTAAAAATTAAATAGGGGTAGTAGTTCAGTTGGTTAGAACGCCGGCCTGTCAAGCCGGAGGTCGCGGGTTCAAGTCCCGTCTATCCCGCAATAGAGGGTTAAATTTTTAACCCTTTTTCATTTTTATGAAAAACATTTATCAAATTGGTTTTGGACTTATTGGTAAAGCAATGTCTCAAGATCTTTCACAAAATTTTAAAGTTCATGTTGTGGATATTAATCCAAAAGCATTTAGAAATTTAAACAATCCTAATATTATTCCTTGTTCTTTTGATGTTAGAGAAAAAGATAAGTTAGCTGAATGGTTGTATGGAGCTGATCTAGTTCTTTTAGCTGTTCCAGGTTTTTTAGGATATGAAATTTTAGAAATGTTAATAGACCTAGGAGTAAACGTTGTTGATATTTCTTTTTCCCCAGAAAATCTTCTTGAATTAGACCAAAAAGCAAAGAATAAAGGAGTAACAGTTATTATTGATGCGGGCTTAGCGCCAGGATTGCCTAATTTATTTTTAGGTCACTATTATCAAGAAAATCAAATTAGTTCTTTTTCTTATTATGTAGGAGGGTTACCAATGAATCCTAAACCTCCATTCAAATATAAAGCTCCATTTTCTCCGATTGATGTAATTGAAGAATATACACGAGAAGTTAGTCAAAAAGTAAGAGGACAATTAATAAAGCGTGAAGCTTTAACAGATATTGAACAAAGAAACTATAAGGATATAGGAAACCTTGAAGCATTCAATACTGATGGATTACGATCTTTAATTTTTACTATGAAAGATATCCCAAACCTAAAAGAAAAGACTTTAAGATTTAGTGGGCATGCAAATCTCATTATTGAAATGAAAAAGAAGGGACTTTTTAATAAAGAAGCAATTGTTTCAACTTCTCAAAAACTAATTGAAGAATGGAAACTAGATGTAAATGAGAAAGAATTTACTATTTTAGAAATATTTATTTCTTCTGTTGATAAAAATACTAGAATTTTTCTCTATGACGAATTTGATGATAATTCCAAAACAACTTCAATGGCAAGATGCACTGGATTTACAGCAACAGGGTGCGTAAATCTTTTAAATAATGAAAAAAATAATTTCACTTTTCAGGGCGTTGTGCCCTTAGAAATATTAGGACAGAATGAAAATTATTTTAATTTTCTAATTGAATATTTAAATGATAGAAAGATAAAGTTTGATATTTCTTAGACAAGCTTCGTCTGAAATAAATCGTGTAATCTTAATAATCCTATACATTTATTATCTTTATCAACGACAGGTAAAATTGATATTTGAGATGCGCGATCTTCCATTATTTTCATTGCTTCAATTAAAGAAGTAGATTCATTAATAGTGATTGGATTGAAATTTATAATTGATTTTACAGAGTCATTAGGGTTTAGACCATTGTTAATGGATTTTCTTATATCTCCATCCGTGATTATTCCTAAAATACTGTTTTTATTATCTAAGCAGAATGAAGCACCAAGGGGATATTTTGTCATAAGAGAAGTAACGTGAAAAAGTGAATCTGAAGGTTTAAAAAATGCAATTTCGGATAAAGGATGAAACACATCAGAAACTCTCAAACCAAGCTGTTTACCAAGTTCACCAGCTGGATGATTTTTAGCAAAATCATTTTTCTTAAAATCACGCATTTTCATTAGAATTGCTGCTAAGGTATCACCAATTACTAAGCTCGCTACAGTGCTAGTTGTAGGCACAATTCCTAATGAATCAATTTCTTCAGTAATTGAAGCATCAAGGATAAAATCAGAATTATGAGCGATAAATGAATTCTTATTACCTACAATTGATATAATTTTAGAATTCATAGATTTAATAATTGGAATTAATCTTATCAGTTCTTCAGTATTACCACTTTTTGAAATAAGAATAGTAGGATCATTCTTTTTATAAATGCCAATATCCCCATGCAATGCGTCAGCAGCATGTAAAAAAACACTTTGGGTACCAGTACTGCATAAAGTAGCCACAATTTTTTGACCAATTAGTCCTGATTTTCCAAGACCACAGACAATAACTTTCCCTTTACTCTTTAAAATAAGTTCAGCTACTGTAACAAGATTACTATTATCTTTTTGGGATAATTCTGTTATCTGACGACCGACATTTAGAATTATTGATTCGACTAAATTAGAATAGTTGTCTTTTTTCATAATGAATACTGAAATATAATTAGATTTTCTGGATTTTTGTCTTATAAATTCGAACATGAATATATATATAACTGGTGCTAGTAGTGGTATAGGAGAGTTTGTAGCCTACGAATACAGTAAGATGGGAGCAACTATTGCTCTCTGCGCTAGAAGAAAAGAAAAATTAGAGATTATTGAAAAAAAATGTGTTTCTCTTGGTGCAAAGGTTTATACCTACTCTATTGATGTAACAGATCTTTCCTCTGTTAAAGAGTCGATTGATGATTTTTTAAGTAAGGTAAATTCAATTGATTTAGTTTTTGCCAATGCAGGGTTAGGCTCTTTGGATTTTATTGAAAAAGGAAATCCATCCTCCATGAATCAAGTAATTGAAACAAATGTAATTGGAGTTCAAAACACCGTTGTTCCTTTTGTACCTAAAATGATTGAACAATATAGTGGTCAGATTGCTATCGTTGGTTCAGTCGCTAGTTACGTTGCTTGGCCAGGAAGCGGGGCTTATGCGGCTTCGAAATTTGCAGTAAGGGCATTGAGTGAATCATTGCGAAGAAGTCTTCCTAAACAGATTCAAGTTACTCTTATTTGTCCTGGGTTTGTGAAAAGCGAAATGACTGAGGAAGTTCAATTTAAACCCTTCCTAATTGATACAGAAAAAGCAGCTAAAAAAATTGTGGCAGCTATCACTAAAAAGAAAAGGGTTTTCATTTTCCCTTGGCAATGGAATCTGGTTATATTATTTAAAAAAATAATCTACTTAACTCTTGGAAATGCTTTTCAGAAAAAGCATGATCGATTTAGAAACAAACAATCTTAGACTACCTTTTTAAATAATAAGTCTCTAAGTAAGTCTATAAGCTAAATAAAACAAAATCATGGCAGGTAAAAATGTTATAAAATTTATTTGCTCTTGAAAAAATAAAAACGAATTTATTATTGCAATTGGGATTATAAGATTATTCATGACTGCTAATCTTTCATTAGAAACCTGAATTGATCCCAAATTCCAGGCTAAAAATCCGAAGCCAGTTGAGATTAAACCCAAAAATAATAACCATGGAATGTGATGTGAATTTATAGTCTCAAAGCTATTGGAATAAAAAGAATTAAAAATAAAC
>JALRJJ010000015.1 GCA_023255095.1 bacterium | reverse complement strand
AAAAATATCATAATTAGGGAGAAGCATTTTATCGTAAGAAAAATCAATTTTTCCATCACTACAAACTGCAGCTGAATTATATATTTTTCCACCAACTGAATTTACATATCCAATTATTGCAGGGATTGTCGATTGCTTTGAAAAACTCTGTAATAATTCAATATTTTTTTCAATCAACTTCGAATTATACAATAAATCTTGAGGAGGGTAACCAATACTAATCAGCTCTGGAAAAACAACTAGTTCTGCTCCTTTAGAAATAGATTGATTGTAAAAATCAATAATTTTACGAAAATTACCTTCGACATCTCCAACTGTTGGATTTATTTGACAAACTGCTACTTTGATTTGATTAGACAATTCTCAACTTCCTCAATTAAAGAATTAATACTATCAACTTTTATAGAATTTTTTATGTCCCAACTTTTGTAGGAGATAAGCGGTTTATCTTGGGATAATGTGTAAGCTATTTCACTTAGGGTACCAAATGCGCCGGAGATTGCTACTCCCACCTCACAATTATAACTTAATAGACAGTTTCTCGAAATATCCATTCCTGTAGAAATAGGAATGGTCAGAAAAGAGTTTCCTTGATCAAATTCTTTTTCTTTTAGAATACCGATACAAACGCCATTTTTATTAGAAACTCCTTTAGCTATAGCTTCCATAACTCCACCATAGCCTCCACAGAAAACTAACCAATTTTTTTCTGCCATTAGTTCACCAATTTTGACTGTGTCATTATAAATTTCTTCAGTGATTTCACGACCACCAAAAACAGCAATTCTTCCTTTAAAATTTTTCATTTAAGGCTCCAATCTTGTCATGGTTCTAGGAAATGGAATTGTTTGTCTAATGTGATCTGTACCACAAATCCACCCCACAGTTCTTTCTAAACCCATTCCAAATCCAGAATGAGGAACAGAACCAAATTTCCTCAAATCAAGATACCATTTAAATGAATCTAAGGGCAATCCATGTTCTTTGATTCGTTTAACAAGAATATCATGGTTATCTTCCCTCTGTCCACCTCCTACAATCTCTCCATATCCTTCAGGTGCAATTACATCTACTCCTAAAGCTAATTTATCTGCATTATCTCTTTTCATGTAGAATGCTTTTGTTTCATAGGGCCAAGAATGAATCATAACTGGTTTGTCGTAAAAAGAAGCAATTTTTTCTTCATCGGGAGCGCCAAAATCACTACCATATTTGAATTCATGACCATTGTCATTGAGCAACTTGACAGCGTCATCATATGAAATTCTAGGAAAAGGCTTAGTAATATTTTGCAACTTGGAAATGTCTCTTTCTAAAATATTTAACTCTAAAGAGCATTCTTGAATAACAGAAGAAATAATCGACTCGATGAAATCCTCAATCAAATCCATGTTTTGATTTAAATCAAAATATGCCATTTCAGGTTCAACCATCCAAAATTCTGTTAAATGCTTACGAGTTTTAGACTTTTCAGCCCTAAAACAAGGTCCAAAGCAATATGTTTTTCCAAATGCTAGTGCACCAGCTTCTTGATACAATTGACCACTCTGGGTCAAATAAGCTGATCTACTAAAATAATCTGTCTCAAAAAGAGTAGTTGTCCCCTCCACAGCATTGCCAGTGAACATTGGAGAGTCAATTAAAACGAACCCATTGTTATCGAAATAATTTCTAATTGCCTTTATAACTGCGTGGCGAATTCTTAAAACAGCAAATTGTTTTTTAGACCTTAGCCATAAATGACGATTATCCATAAGAAAACTTGTTCCATGTTCTTTTAAGGAAATTGGATATTCCTCTGCAATTTGAATCACTTCTATATTTTTAACCAAAATCTCAACACCAATTTCTGAGCGCTTATCTTCCTGAACAACACCATGAACCACTACTGAAGATTCTTGCGTAAGTGACTCTTCAAGAGCGAAAATTGATTCATCTACGTCTTGTTTAGAAACCACGCATTGAATAAAACCACTTCCATCCCTTAGAATCATAAACCAAACTTTACCAATTGAACGTATGTTGTAAACCCAACCTTTTAGTTCAACAGTCTCATTTAAATGTTTTTTTAATTTGTTAATTGTGTAATCCATTCTTTACCAAGTTCCTAAAATTTCGTTAACAATATCAATCGCAATTTTATTTAAAGCAACATTAATCGCTAAATCTCTCGAATCTCCAATTTCATCTGAATCATCCCCGTCTATCAGTCCATCATTATCATTATCTAAGCCATCCATACTTGGATCTAAATCAATACTATAAATGCCAAAAGAAGTGAATTTTTTTTCAAAAAATATCTCTTGAGTAAGAGTATTAATCCAAGATACTTCAATTTCAATCGTAAATCTGTAGTCAGAGACTTGTTCATTCGCATTAAAAGTATAAGGAGTATCCAAGATTGAAATTATCCCTCCTTTGAGTAAACTCTGGCTTGACTCTTCAAAATTAACTAACTCTAAAATATTCTGATCAGAAATCTGATTAGATATTTGCGTTGTAAGAGTTTCGGCAACATTTGCAACTGTGGTTTCATTATCAAATAATGGTATGTAAACAGATCTTATTCCTGGAGGAAGGTTTCCTGCTAAAGAATAATAGGAGCAACCAACTGCGAGAAGTGAGAATAAAATTGTATTAAGATTTAATAATTTTTTTATCCAAGCCATATTCATTTATTTTTCTATATAATGTTCTTTCACTCATTTCTAGTGACTTAGCAGAAGCTCTTCTATTTCCATTAAAATGTTCGAGTGTTCTAACAATCATTTCTTTTTCTAAATCCTTAGTATTGAATGCACCAATGGCGTCGTTTTTAAGTAAAGTTTCTTCCGTCACCTCATTGATAAAATTATCGTCAATTGGTTTATTGTAATGAGTGCTAATATTCTTATGATAATTTAATGAGGAATCACCACTTTCTTTTAGCATTAATTTTATCTCCTCAATGTCCTGTCTTAAAAATAATAACTGTCTCAAAATTAATTCTCTTTCAGCTTGATCGGGATCTTGCCTAACTATTACTGGAAGAGACGGATTTCCTGAAAAAGATGCAAGATTTTCATTTTCAAGCTGTTGTTCAACCAGTTCTCCAGTGATTCGTTCACCTTTCTGTAAAATCAAAATACTTTCTACAAAATTTCTTAATTCCCTAATATTCCCTGGCCAATTTGCACGTTGAAGTGCTTTAATAGCTTCAGGCGTAAATCCTTTATACTTGATGTTATTTGTTCGACTAAATTGAAGAGCAAAGCGATCAACTAAAGAACGAATATCTGACTTTCTTTGTCTAAGAGCAGGAAGATTAATGGTTACAGTCTTTAGTCGATAATATAAATCCTGTCTAAACTTTCCTTCTTGAACAAGTTTTGCTAAATCCTTATTTGTAGCAGCAATTACTCGAGCATCAGTTTTTTTTATTTTAGAGTCCCCAACACGCATGTACTCTCCAGATTCAAGAACCCTTAGTACTTTAACCTGTGTTTCTAAAGGCATATCTCCAATTTCATCTAGGAAAATGGTACCTTTATCTGCAGCTTCAAAATATCCTTTTCTATCTTCTGTTGCATCCGTATAAGCACCTTTTTTGTGTCCAAAGAGTTCACTTTCAATAATGCCTTCAGGAATAGCGCCACAATTGACAACAATAAGATCATTATTGGATCTTTTACTTCCCAAATGAATCGCTTTACTTATTAGTTCTTTTCCCGTTCCAGATTCACCATTAATCAACACAGAAATTTCGACGCCAGCGACCTGATGAACCATATCCATCACTTGATTAATCTGTTCGCTGTCTCCAACAATACCAGCTTTTTGTTTCATCAATTCAATATTCATTTTTTTCCTTTGGTTTTTTTAAAGATTTCTTTTTCTAGCTTAGTAATTTCATCTCTCAAGCTTGCCGCTTTTTCAAATTCAAGTCTTTCAGCGGCTTCAAGCATTTCTTCAGACAACATATCTATTAATAATTTTTTATCCTCAATCAAAAACTTGTCAGTTTGGATGTCTCTTTTTGGCTGAAAATCTTGTTCTCGATATGATTCTGCAACTCGTGTAGATTGCATAATATCTTCAACAGATTTTATAATGCTTTTAGGAACAATATTATTTTCTCTGTTAAATTGAATTTGAATAGATCTTCTCCTCTTGGTCTCATTTATCAAAAATTTCATTGATTCAGTCACTTTATCAGCGTATAAAATTACTTTCCCATCTAGATGTCTTGCGGCTCTACCAGCTGTTTGAACTAACGAACTTTTTGAACGAAGAAACCCCTCTTTGTCTGCATCAAGAATTGCCACTAAAGAA
>JALRJJ010000064.1 GCA_023255095.1 bacterium | reverse complement strand
AGGTTCTGATGCGGAAGTGAATATTCTCAATCTTGTTAAAGGCGCTCAGCATTATGATAACAATATTTTAGTTAACCACAATGCTCCAAATTGTAGCAGTAGACAAAAAGTTAATAATATTCTGGATAACCAATCTACCGCAGTTTTTAATGGGAAAGTAATCGTATTAAAAAATGCTCAAAAAACTGATTCAGAGCAATCAAATAAGAATTTGCTTCTTTCAGAACAATCAAAAGCTCATTCGAACCCCCAACTAGAAATCTTTGCCGATGATGTTAAATGTGGACATGGATCCACAACTGGAGCCTTAGATGATTCAAGCATTTTTTACTTAAGATCTAGAGGTTTATCAGAAGATGAATCAAGAAAAATTCATATTGAGGCTTTTGCCAAAGAAATTGTTGAAGATTTTAGTAATTCTGACTTAGAATCAGATTGTAACATTATCATATCAAAATGGATCAATGGATAAAATTGTTAGCAATCTAGCGGAAATTCGAGAGAATTTTTCGCTTCTTACAGGTCAAGATAAACTACTCTACATAATTGATTTAAGTAAAAAATTAGAAATTATTCCCGAGAATTATAAAACTATGGATAATCGAGTTAAAGCCTGCACCTCTCAAACTTGGATAAAACTTGAAAATCCAGAAAAAATCAACATGGTTGCTGATTCAGAAAGTTCTGTTGTCAAAGGGCTATTGCGCATCCTTCAAGTTGCATTTGATGGAGCCTCTAATAAAGAAATAAAGAGCTTTATTAATTCTTTTGAAAACCCTGTCCAAATTTTTGAATGGTTAAATATTGGACCAACAATATCTAGCCAAAGACAAAATGGATTTATTGGTGCAATTAATATAATTTTAGAGAAAACCTCAGATGGAAAATAAAAACTTCACTTTCAGTAGAGATATCAATGTTTATAGTGTTCCAGATGGCACCCTCACCCTACTGAAACAAAATCAACAAGGAATCATAGTTCAATCATTAGGAGATAATTTTACTATTATTGTTGAAGGAAACATGTACCAAGTAAAAGGAAAAGATGCGGATGCAATTGGTGAAGAAATAATTGAAATGGACTCTAATAATTTTGCTTCAGAAGACGAAATTTGGAATGTTTTACACACCTGCTATGATCCAGAAATTCCAGTTAACATTGTTGATTTAGGTTTGATTTATGACTGTTCAATTAATTCAAAAGAAGATGGGGTAGATATTCACATTAAAATGACCCTCACAGCACCTGGGTGTGGAATGGGCCCAGTTATCGCAGGAGAAGTTAAACAAAAACTTGAAGCTCTTAGTGGTGCAAAAAATGTTGATGTAGAACTAGTCTGGGAACCACAATGGAATCAAGAAATGATGAGTGACGCAGCAAAACTTCAATTAGGTCTTTATTAATGGATGAAATCAGAAAACATTTCCCAATATTAAATATTCAAAATAGAGGGAAAAAATTAGTGTATTTAGACAATGCTGCCACCAGCTTAACACCAAATTCTGTCTTAGATTCTATCAATGAACATTACACTACATATAGAGCTAGTGTACACAGAAGCGTTTTCGAACTTGGTGAGATTGTTACCAATAAATATGAAGAAAGTAGAAATAATATAGCTCAATATATAGGTGCGAAACCAAATTCTATTATTTTTACAAAAAATGCTACTGAGTCGCTTAATTTAGTTGCTGATGCATGGGGTTTCGAAAATCTTAAAAAAAATGATATAATCTTATTAACCAATATGGAGCATCATTCTAATATTATTCCATGGCAAGTTATCGCAAAAAAAACGGGTGCAATATTAAGATATATTTTTTTTGATAAAAATGGTGAACTAAATCTCAATGAAATAGAAAATGAATTAAAAAAGGGGGTAAAAGTTCTATCTGTTACACACGCATCTAACGTCTTGGGAACTATTAATCCTATCAAAGAAATCTGTGCTTTAGCGCATCAGTATAATACTTTAGTATGCGTTGATGGATGTCAAAGTACTCCACATTTAAAAATTGATGTTTCTGATTTAGATTGCGATTTTTTTGCTTTTTCTGGTCATAAAATGCTTGGACCTACCGGGATTGGAGCTTTATATGCGAAAGAAGAAATATTAAATCAAATGTCTCCATATCAAACAGGCGGGGGAATGATTAATGATGTAGGGCTTTACGAATCAGAGTGGACAGAGATTCCTCATAAATTTGAACCTGGCTCTCCGATGACTGCTCAAGTAATTGGATTGTCTTCAGCGGTCAATTTTTTAAAAGAAATTGATTGGGAATCGAACCATGGAATTGCTGAATACGTTATTAATAAACTCCGTGAAATTAATGGAATTGAAATTTATGGCCAACCCAAGGAAAGAACTCCGATAGTGAGCTTTAATATTCAGAATATTCATTCTTTAGATTTAGCACATCTTTTAGACTATGAAGGTATTACAATTCGTTCTGGGCATATGTGCTGTAAACCTTTAATGGATACCCTAAAAATATCAGGTTGCGCGAGAGCTAGTTTTTACTTTTATAATACTTTCGAAGAAGCAGACATTTTTGTAGAAAAACTCAAGAAATCAATTAATATTTTATTATAAATGATTACTATCAATTTAGAAGATTTTTTGATTGACGGGATGCTCAAAGAGGATAATTTTCGAAATAAAATTGAATCAATAGATTGGACTCAATATAAAAATCAAAAAGTTATCATTAAAGGGTGTACCTCTGTACCAGTTCCGACTTGGGCATATTTGATCATTACATCAAGACTTGCTTTGCACTCAAAAAAAATTTATTTTGGCGAACCTTGTTCGGCAGTGGAAATATATAAAAAAAATTAATTCGATAAATTTTCAGCAACAATATCTGCTATATCTTTAACTTGGATTTTTTCTTGGTCTGAGGGGGTTAAAGGACCAATTCCCTGATTCATCATTCCATAACAAAAATTGCAACCAGTAACAACAGTATCAGTTTTGGACTGAATAACTTGTTCTGCTCTCAATAGATGCGTTCTTCCTTCACCCGTGTCTTTCTTCCACCACAAAGCACCTCCAGCTCCACAACACAAGGTTTCTTTCCCATGTTCTTCTAATTCGAAATAATTTGGAGCAGATGCTTTAAGTAATTTTCGAGGCGCCTCTGTTTCATTTAAAGTTCTCGATAAATTGCAGGGATCATGATATGTCACTTTTTCTAAAGATCCTGGATTGATATTAATTCTGTTGTCTTCTAAAAGTTCCGCAATCATTTGAGTGTGATGTTTTACTTCGTAATTGATTTCATGATATTTTCGATACTCTTTTTGGAGATTAACAACACAGTGTGGGCACATACTTACAACTTTCTTAACCCCTTTTAATGCCTCAACGTTTTGGTCCATTAATAACTGGTAAGTTAATTTGTCTCCGAGTTTATTGGCAGGATCTCCCGAGCACTGTTCATTGCTTAATACCCCGTAGCTTATTGAAGCTGAATCTAAAATTTTTGTAAAGTTTCGTACTGATTTTACGAAATTTGGATCCATAGCATGTTTAGCAAAACAGCCAAGCCATAATACAATTTCTTTCTCTGCGGTATATTCTGGCAACTCCTTTAAGATTTCGCTACTATTTTTACCCTCTGTATTTCCAGTTTCTTGCAAATTCATTAATAACTTTTGGTATTCCTGCGGAACGTCTCCTGTAGACAAAACTTGGAAACTTCTAATTTCATCGGCTTTTTCAACTTGATTACCAACAGGGCAAACTTCAGTACAGGCTTGGCAGGTAGTGCATTCCCAGCCAGCTTCAACATTAATTTTGTCTACGACATTTACATCTTGATTTTCAAGCATTGGGTTTTTCAAATCTAGAATAAAATGGTATTTGGGATTTAAAATACCTCCTCCTCTATTTGCAGGGCATACCTCTGTACATCTACCACATTCAACGCAAGTAAAAATATCTAATGCTTGATTTTTGCTCAATCGTGATAAGTCTAAAAGTAAATTGTCTAGTTCTTCTTCAGAAGCTTCGAGATCAATGGGAACAGGAGCGTGGTCAGGATTATCAAATGGCTTTAGAAAGATATTAAATGGAGATAAAACCAAATGCATATGCTTTGATTTAGGTATTAGAAAAAGAAAGCTTCCTATTACGAAAGAATGTAGCCACCAATTTACTTTATATTGCAACAGACTATTCCATAAATGGAATTCATCATACAAATAAGTAATCATTAATAAAAAAATAAAAAGAGTAACCACAGCAGAAGTTTTTGATTTTTCTCCAAGAAATTTTGGTTTAATAAAAAATCGGCGATAAGCTAATCCTAAAATTCCAATTAAACACAAAATTGCCCAAGGTAAACCAACAAAATAGAAATAATTCAATTTAAAAGATGGAGAAAATAGCTTGATGTCAAATGGTATTAAAAAATGATTTAGGGTGATCAATCCAAAAAAAATGAAACCATACATAACAAATAAATGTAAAAATCCAACAATTGTTCTTTGTTTACTTATTACCTTCTTATGAAGAAGAACTTCGTCAAAGAGTCTTTTTAATCTTAATAAAAGATGATCAAAAGCAAATGAACCTTTTCCCTTAAAAACAATAGATAAACGAACATAGAGGTGATACAAGAAAAAAGAAATCGCCGAAGAGAGAAAAGTGATTAAAAGTATTTTTTCTAAAATAGTGAACATTTAGATTTTTTCTGTTTCTATCTTTTCCTCAACTCTTCAGTTAAAAGGGGTACAATTTCTAACAAATCTCCAATTACTGCATAGTCAGCAATTTCAAAAATTGGGGCTTCCTCATCTTTGTTAATTGCAATAATATTTTTTGAACCCTTCATTCCAACAACATGTTGAATGGCACCTGAAATACCTAGAGCAAAGTATAACTTAGGAGAAACTGTTTGTCCTGAACTTCCAATTTGTCGAAAAGGAGGCAACCATCCCATATCCACTACAGGTCTAGAGGATGCCAATTCAGCCCCCAATGCTTTTGCTAAATCTTCTGCTATTGGAATATTGTCTTGATTATCAATTCCTCTACCCACAGAGACAATCAGTTCAGCAGTTGATAAGTCAACTCCGCTAGAAGATTCTTGAAACTCTTCTTCCGTAGTAGATCTTATATCGCTATCATTTAAATTGATCTCAAAATTGGTCACTTTTTTAGGAGCGCCTTGTAATAATTCATCAGAAGAAAAAGCAGCTGATTGAAAACTTAAAAGACATCCGTTGGTCGATTCATTTTCGATTCTGCTTAAGAGTTTCGCATTAAAAACCTGTTTAGAAAATTGAATATTTTGACTAGAAAGATTAATAGATGTTATATCAGATATAAATGGTATTGATAAATTTGCGCTTACTCTTGGAACATAGTCACGAACCATATACGAATGTCCAAAAATACAATACTTTGGACTGTAGGATTTAATTAAATCAATCATTATTTTAGAAAAACCGTCTGCAGAATAAGTTTTTAGTAAAGGGTGTGATGCTAAAATTAATTCGTTGCATTCAAATTGTTTAGCGCTTTCATGAATGTTATCAATATTGTCGCCAACACAAACTATTGATAAAGGCTGGTTCAGAGATTTAGCAATTTTTTGACCAGCAACAACAGATTCAATACTAAAAGGATGAATCTTACCTCTTTGATTTTCTAAGACTACTAAAATCATTGAATTACCCTTAAATCATTCTTTAAAATTTCAAGAATTCTGGAAGCAACTGATTTAGAATCGCCTTCTATTTTTTCAGCTTGCTTTTCATTGGATGGAATGTACAGCTCAACCATAGATTGTAGTTGATTGTTGGAAAATTGATTGGAATTGTGCTTAGCAACCTCTTTATTTCTTGCACCCATAATGCCTTTTAATGAAGGATATCGAGGATTATTAATTCCAGATTGAATAGAAATACTAGCTGGCAATGGTATTGTCAACCATTGAAACCATCCTGACTCAAGCTCGCGCTTAACCCGAATTGCAGAAGGTTGAATTTGCGTTTCAATGGCTAGTGTTGCAGTAGACATCTTTAATTTTTCACCTAGGAGCACTCCAACTTGTCCTGAACCCAAATCATCAGACTGCAACCCTGAAAATACCAAATCAAACTGTTCATCTTTTATACAATCACTTATAAGAGTTGCAATAGAAAGTGGATCAGAAATCTTTTCCTGTGAATCGATCAAAATCGCTCTGTCTGCCCCCTTTGCTAATCCATCCTTGATAATTTTAGAACACTTATCTTCAGACCCCATTGACACTACTACAACTTCTGAATCGTCAGCTAATGATTCTTTTATTTTTAATGCTTCTTCAAGAGCATAGGCATCACTCTCATTGACGACATAGTTCACCAGTGAATCATCTATCCATTTAGAGGATGTATCAATTCTAATTAAGGATTCATAACTAGGAATTGCCTTTGTTAAAACAGCTATTTTCATCTATTTATAGTTTAGTTGTTAAGATATAAGTAATCAATAAAATAAAGCGTCTTATTCTTCGCTATCGCCAGTAGCAAATCTAGTCCAATCGGAGGATGTAGCAAGAGACTCATCGATGGAGGTGTCAGACTCTGACAATTGAGAGCCATATTTTGAATCATCCTCATAAATATTTAAACTATCTTTCTTTACTTCATATTTATCTAAATCAATTTCTTCGTCATCCGAATCTAAAGACTCTTTATCTTGGCTATACAAATCAAAATCAAAGAAATCGAGGTTTTCTACGTGGCCATTTTCCATAAGATATTCTAAAAAAGGTAGAAATTTTCTCTTTTTTAAAATAGTCTTACATCTGGGGCATCTTAACTTTGCAGTGATTTCAGAAGTACTTATTTCTTCGTCGCAGCAGGGAGTTATGACTTCGTCATCAAATGAGGATATAATATTCTTCGACATAATCGTTTGTGAAGATATTATTAGTTGAGATGTGAGTCAATATTTTTGTATAATTCATTTAAGTTATTTTTTTGAGTTTCTAGTAGTTTTAAACTTCTCCTTTCCATTATTCTTTCTAATGAATCGCAAAAATCTTCGAATGAAATCCTGTGAGTTTTATCTTTATAAAACATTGAAAACATCTTTATATGTCTTGGCGGAAAAGATTGAGACACTACATTGCAACCTAATTCAATAATTGTTCCAGTATTTAAATTACAACCAATTGAGGTTTTGCAAAAATCGCCAATAATAGAACCTAAAAATTGAGAGTCTGTTTGAATAAGACTTTCTCCCCACTTGATAGATATTTTTGAATAATTGTTCTTTAAATTGCTAGTAGTAGTTCCTGCTCCCAAATTAACCCAACTTCCAATTAAAGAATGACCTATAAAACCCTCGTGAGCTTTGTTGGAAAATGGCTGAAATATTGATGAATGAACTTCACCCGAAATCTTACAATTTCGATTAATAATTGAATTAGCAATATTAGAGTGAGATTTGACTAAACAATATTTACCAACATATAAAGGTCCTCTTAAAACAGAAAAGGGTTCAATAGTTGCAGAAGGATCAACTATAATTGGCCCTGAGCTTTCATCAAAAATAACATTTTTTATATTATTGTAACCTGAAACTTTCTTTTCAAAAAAATTTGGAATTTGATGAATTAATTCCCATGGCAGAATCTCTTCATAATTAAATATATCTTCATCAAACAATACTAAATTATTAGTGAAAATTGTTTTGTAATAATTTTTCATATCAATATAAACTTTTTAATTAACTCAAATGTTTCAAAATAATTTGTCTTATTCTTTGAATCTAAAACAACATTGTAATAATTACTTGATATATCTGAATGAAACCCCAATTTAACTGTCCATAGAGGTGCAAAAAAAATAATTGGGTGAACAAATCGGTTGAATTCTGAGTTTAAATCAATAATATTTTTAAATCTCAGAGAAAAAACTTTTTCTAAAAATGGAACACT
>JALRJJ010000049.1 GCA_023255095.1 bacterium | reverse complement strand
GGCGCCTCAACTACTTCAATAGTTATTTCAACTCCATACTCTGATTCGTTATTTAGATAAATATTAATGTCATTAAAAAGTCCGAGATCCCACAGCCTGGTTACCGCTGACGAAATATCTGCTCTTTGAATTTTTGAACCGTCTCTAAGACCAGAAGAATACTTTATCATTTTGTCAGACGTGGTCAGGTTTCCAACCACATTCACTCTATACAAACTAACGTCTTGAGAAAAAATGGGGGATAAAAAAAACAGCGCGAGAAGAAGTCTGGTTACAATTTTAATCATGCTATATTTCCAAATGTACGTTTTCTTTCATAAAACCTCTCAATAATATTTGATAGATTTTCTGCTCTAAAATCTGGCCACTGCTCCTCTTCAAAAAAAATTTCAGAATAAGCAATTTGCCATAACAAGAAATTACTAATTCTTTTATCTCCACCGGTCCTTATTAGAATGTCTGGAGAAGGAACTTCGGGGCAATATAAGTGTTTTTCAACTAAATCTTCATTAATATTTTTGCTCTTATTATTAATAATTTTTTTCAAAGAAGAAACTATTTCTTCTCTTCCGCTATAGCTTAATGCCAATATCACTTTCATTCCTGTATTATTTGCTGTTTTCTGAATGGCTAATTCTAGCGCCTTTCGAACATGTAGAGGCAGCTCATTTTCTTCTCCAGCAATTTGAAGTGAGATATTTAGATCCATTAAGCTTTGTAAGTCCTTTTTTATAATTTTTGAAAGCAGCTTCATTATACTAGATACTTCTCTTTTAGGTCTATTCCAGTTTTCTTTTGAGAAAGCATAAAGGGTGAGGTATGGCAACCTGATGTTGGAGCAAAATTGAATTATTTTTTTGGCAGTTTCAGCGCCCTCGATATGTCCTTCTTCTCTGTCCATTCCTTTTTGAAGAGCCCATCTCCCGTTACCATCCATAATAATGGCAATATGTTTAAGCTCTTTACTCAGAATTGGCATTGTCTATAATTTTCTGCGCTAAACCATTAAAGCTTTTTACAACATCACTACTGTTGTCCTGAAAAACAATTGGAGTCCCCCGATCAATAGACAACATAAGATCTTGACTGTATGGAATTTGTGCTAACATTGAAACTCCCAATCTTTCGCTTTCACTTTTTCCTCCACCATTTTTGAATAAACTATAGTTAAACTCAAAAGTTCCGTCAGCTTTAACATTAACCAGATGATTATTAATGGTTATGTTCGAATCTTCTTTGGCGTTTTTTATTTCTCCATAAATTTTCATGTAAGACATGTTTTCGACTACGCCCAAAAGCTTTGTTCCAACCTTATTAAACATATCTGCGCCCTTTCTTACGTCAGCTAAAGAAATATCGTTTGGTGTTGTCACAATAATTGCTCCATCCATAGGAATTTTTTGCGAAAGAGTAAGCTGGACGTCTCCAGTTCCCGGTGGAAGGTCTAGAATTAAATAGTCTAACTCTCCCCACTCGACATCACGAAAAAACTGCTCAGTCATTTTTGCCACTAATGGCCCTCTCCAAATAACTGGCGCTTGATTCCCGCTGATAAATCCAAAGCTCATTAATTTGATTCCGTTTTTTTCTAGAGGAACAATTTTTTTTCCATCTTTTACTTCAGGATTTTCATTTATACCAAAAGTAATCGGCAGTGATGGGCCATAGATGTCTAAATCTAAAAAGCCAACTTTTTTTCCTAAAAGACTCAGTGAACACGCCAAATTGAGAGCCACAGTCGATTTTCCTACCCCCCCTTTTCCGCTTGCCACGGCGATGATATTGCCGATTTTTCCGTCAACATTGAGGTGCTTGTTGCTTGTATCTACCGTTTTCCTGTTTTCTTCTGGCTCTATTACTTTAACGCTCAAATGAAACCCATCAATTTTTACGCTTTCCCTAATTTCTTTAACTATTTGTAGTTTTTTTTCATCGTTTGAGGAAGAAATCGATAGAAACACAATTATGTTTTTTTGGTCAATAATTACATCTTTAATCATCCCAAATGAAACAATGTCTCGGCTAAAACCAGGGTAGTTGATTTTTTGAAGCTCTTTTAAAACGGTATTTTTGTCCATCATTTTATTAGAGATTTTAAAAGATTATTAACAGAAAAACTAAGTTTTAAGCAAAAAAATTATGCTGGTGCATCCTGGCCAAAAAAGGAATAATTTTCAGCAATGGATCCTCGATACTCTTCTGGGACTTCGTCTTCATCGTAAATTGCATCCACAGGACATTCCGGTTCGCAGGCTCCACAATCGATGCACTCTTCTGGGTTAATAAAAAGCTGTTTGCCTGTGGCATCAAATCCAGCTTTTTTAGCTTCTGCGCCAGAGCCCTCTGGATTATCAGGACCATGAATACAGTCTACAGGACAAACTTCTACGCAGGCTGTATCACATGTTCCAACGCAAGGATTTGTAATTATATAAGTCATATTAATTGAATTTTAAGTAGTTTACGCCACATGCACAATCAAAATAAATTGAATTTCTTTATTTGGACCGTTCCGTTTCTTAATTCGACCGGAAGATCTATTTATGATTTAGCATTTATTTGGATGATTCTAGAAATGACTGGCTCAGAAAAAATTACTGGTCTTGTTGCAATGACATCATACATTCCCGCCATTCTTTTTGGAATATTTTTAGGCTCCATTGTTGATTCATTTTCTAAAACGAAAATAATCTCTTATGGGATTTTGCTACAAATTCTTGTTTTATTAATTTTTCCTTTTTCCTTTAAGATTGGAGCAGCATCTGTAGGGCTGTTTATTATTTTGGCTTTCCTCCATAATGCATTTTCTCTTCCAATGGTTCCTGCATTTAATTCTTATTTGCCAACAAAAATCAAAAAGGAAAACCTGCTTAGGGCAAACTCGATTGTTAATGTTTCTTGGCAGGTGGCAGTTTTCGTGGGCCCTATTGTCGCGTCTCAACTGCTTACTCTTATTAAAGTCGAAACAATCTTTTTCTTTTGTTGTTTTTTCTATTTGTTAGCATCATTAATAGCAAAAATTGCCCCGGAAGACAAGCAGGAGTATGAAAAAATTGATGTTGCTAAAATTCTGATAAAAACCAGAGAGGGGTTTGACTACTTGCTTTCTAATAAAACTTTTCTAATCATTGTTTTGTTGACCATTTTAAGCAATTTATTTGTCATGGGACCCGCCATTGTTGGCATTCCTGTTTTAGTCAAAATTTATTTCGGTGGTTCTGCGGCTGATTTTGCTTTAACCGAAGCTTTTGTTGGAGTTGGTATGTTGCTAGGAACTGCTTTAGTTTATCGCTTAAGCAGGATTTTCACGCATGGAAAACTTTTTTTGCTTGGTCTTTTTATTGATGGGGGAAGTTTTTGTTTTTATTATTTTATTTCTAATCTTTTCGAATTAAATATTTTGTCTTTCTTGCATGGAATTGGAATTCCTTTTTTAATAATTTCTAGGGTTTCAATTCTTCAAAAACATGTGCCAGAAAAACTGTTAGGACGTATTTTTGCTATTATTTCTACTTCTATTATTGGTATGACCGCATTTTCATCTGGCATATTTGGTCTTCTTTCTGATTTTATTAGTGCCCCAACAATATTTCTAATTTTTGGAGTATTGGCAAGCCTTTGTGGTATAGCTGGATATTTAAACCCAAATATCAAGCTTCTCAATTAGGCTAATCTAGTAGATTGATTACTTTTTCTTGAACAAGATCTCTCAGTTCCTCAACTGATAACTCTTTATATTCCTTTGGAGTGATTGCCTCTCCAAATCGTATTTCTAGCTTTCCGGGATTAATAATCCAACTATCTCTGCGATTTGCCTTAAAGGCTCCAATAAGACCAACAGGAACAATTGATGCAACTTTGGTTGATTTTGCAAAGTGGAAAACACCCTTTTTAAACGGATTTATTCTGCCAGTAAGTGTTCTCTGACCTTCAGGCGACAAAATCATTGAATCGCCATCTTCGATTAATATTTTTTTAGCAACATTTAAAACCTCGATTGCTTTATCGGTGTTGTTGTGGGGTATGGGGTAGGCACCATACCTTTTTGCAAAGTAGCCGAAAACTGGCCACTTAAATACACCTTCCCATCCAACAGAATTAATGTAATATGGTATGGCGGCTCCAAGCATAAAAACATCATACATTGATTCGTGATTAAACATAAATATAAATGGCCCCTCTGTTTTGGGGGGGGCCGATCCTTTAACAGAAAATTTTTGAAGAGAAACGGCCATTAAAAGCCTAGAAAAAAGCGGG
>JALRJJ010000128.1 GCA_023255095.1 bacterium | reverse complement strand
AATTATGAATTAAAATTTTCAAAAGTTCTATTTCTGCTCTTTCTAAGAGAGTATCGGAGAGCATAACATTATAACTGTCTTGGCTAGCTTGTCCTGGCATACTTCTTTCAGTAAATTGATTAGGTTTAATTTTTTCAATTCTTCTGACAATTTCTCCTTCATCTATCTGAAACTTTGTGGCAAAACGTTTGATCAAATCATTAACGATAATTGGATCTTTAATTTGTATTACTTCTAATAGCTGTTCATCTAAGAATCGTGATTGATCAGCGGCTCCCCCTTCAAGCGCTTTTTTCTTGAGCACCAAATAATCAACGGGATGAAGAGCATTTTTGATTAATGCTTTAAAGGCCTCATTGGGTGTTTTCTCTTTGATAAAAAATTCATCTGGGTCTAGCCCTTCTTTCATATCTATAATTCTCACCTCTAGACCCGATTGTAATAAGACATAAGACGTTCTTATGGCTGCATTGATTCCAGCTGAATCTGAATCATATGCCAATAAAACACGGTTAGTAAATTTTTTTAAGGCTGCTGCGTGTTTCACGGAAAATGCGGTTCCGGAAGTAGCTAAAACATTGTGGTATCCTTCAGAAAATAGTCTTAAAAAATCGGTTTGCCCTTCCACTAAAACAGCAAATTGATTCTTTCGGATATTTGGGAAGGTAAAATACGAACCAAAAAACACTTTACTCTTTTGAAATAGTCTGGTCTCCGGCGAATTAAGGTACTTTACATCTTCTTTTTCAGAAATTGATCTCCCACTAAATCCAATTACTTTTCCAGAAAGATTAAAAAAGGGAAACATAATTCTACTTCTAAAGCGATTCACTAGTCCCCTTTTCCCTTTGGAGAATAACCCTGATTCAACTAGGATTGACTCATCAAATTTGCCTTTAAATTCAGTAAGCATATCGTCCCATGAATCAGAAGCATAACCAATTCTAAATTTTTTAATGATACTTTCGGCAATAGATCGGTTTTTAAGATAAGCTGCTACTTCCTTCTTATGCAGCGCGGACTGAAAAAATAAACAAGCCAGTTCGTGAATTTCATACAAAGAATCGTAAACATTATTATCTTCGCTTTCACCAGTCTCAATAAATTCTATTCCATGTTTTTCACAAATTAATTTAACAGCTTCTCCAAAACTGATTTTTTCGAATTCAATAATAAACTGAATTGCATTACCACCCTGCCCTGATCCAAAATCATACCACATGTTTTTATCGGGAGAAACGCTAAAAGATGGTTTGGTTTCTGTTCGAAATGGACTCAAACCAAAATAATTTCTTCCTCTGGCTTTTAAGGAAACATAAGGAGAAATAACATCCAAAATGTTGACATCATTTAAAACTTTTTCGATTGTTTCTTGAGACACTCTCTTCATTTTAGGAAAATATATTAACGTTGTTGCGAATATAGTTGATGTAAGGCTCAAGATAAACAAGAAGTTGAGATTCTGATTTGAGAATAGAATATAATTTTGAGGAAATTAACGTATCAAAAAACCAAGCACTGATAACAACTAAAACGATTCCACGAAAAACTCCAAAAAATAATCCAAATAATTTATCAATATATTGTATTTGATTAGATCCTTCAGTTAAAAAAATAATTACACTAGTGAAAAATCTTAAAAAAAATAAAGATGCAATAAAAATAATCGACATTGCAATTATGATCACTGCCCCACCAGTCAAACGAAATTCCATCGATAAAAACACTGCAAAATCATTATAAAATAAAAGAACCATAATTAAACTGAAAAACAGATTAATAAAATCCGAAGCTGACTCGAGAAGCCCTTTTTGGTACCCTATGGCTCCAAAAATTAAAACAAAGATACTTAACAATAGATCTAAAATCATTAGGACAGCATAGACTTTAAAATTTCTTGAGCCATTTTCCCATCAATTTTTCCCTGCCCTTTTTTCATCAAAACAGGCATTACTTTACCAAGATCCTTTAGGCCGGTTGCACCTGTTTCCTCAATGATACTTGAGATAATTTGTTTTGTTTCTTCTTCAGAAAGCATCTTTGGGAGATAAGATTCAATGCAACTCAACTCAACCTTAGCCTGATCTACCAGATCTTGTCTTGCTCCGTCTTGATAAAGTTTTAATGAATCCTGTAACTGCTTGGCAGAGTTTTGCAATACTTTAATTATCTCAGAATCCTCTAATGCCCGCCCAAGCTCAATAGACTTATTTTTACACTTTGCAATTAACAGTCGAATAAAATTCGCCCTAGTTCGGTCGCCTGACTTTAGCGCTTCTTTCACGTCAGATTCTAATTGTTTAATCATTAATTTTATCTCCTTCATTTAATTTTTTCATAATCATCAATAGTTTATTTTTATCCTCTTCAAATCCAATAAACTTTCTTTCTAAGCCATGCGCAATTTTGGCAATATCTCCTTGGTTCAAAAAAGGATCCACCACTAAGTTTCTCTTGTGGGTAACAAGATTCATGACATCGCTTATTGTATTGTTTAGGCTTTCCTTGCCTTCTCTTTTTATATCGGGATGATTATTTATCTTTGAATTTCCCTTGTAGCAAACTAATAAATCAAAAGAAGGTTTTTTCCAAGGCAAATTTCTTTCATTCGATTCGATCGGAAAATTGATTCGGCCCTGAACTGTAAAGTGTTTTTCAATTATTTGTTGAAATGTAAATGAAAACTCAATAGGTGTAATAAGAACAAAAGCGCCTAATTCATTAATACTTCTTTTTGATTCTTCGATCCAAATTTCTTGCTCTTCAAAATCGACGCTTGGCAATTTACCCTCATTGTTATAAAAAAATGGTTTTGAAATAATCAAATCGATGCTGCTATCTGGAAGCGTTTTTAATCCATCAATTGCCTTTCCCCAAAAAAGCCCCCCAGGCAAATGTTTCCCAGTATAGTTTATTTCTTCTACTGATTTCAAAGCAGGAAGATATTGATTGAGGTCATTCACATTGAGAATTAAATTTTCCATGATTTAATTTAATTTTTTAATGTTAATTATAAAATCTTAAGTTTTTAAAGATGTTAAAAACCTTCAAAATTGCTATAAGCTGCTTACCTAAAAAAAATTGGTGGGGCGATGGAATCCCGTCCTACCAAGATAATGAACTTATGAAAACTGGGGCTATTCCTAATCAGAAGTTACTTGTCTCGCAATATGATAATCTTCATAATGTCATTCGGGAAGAGTTTTATGAAACCGTTCAGATAAATTTTCCTGGAGATTTAGAAAATAGCAATGGATTTGATTTTGTTTTTATGCGCGACCACTTTATAACGCACAGAAATAAAAATGCTGTAATCTGTAATATGAGTGTTCCCGAAAGAAAAGAAGAGCCGAAATTCACTATAGATCCGCTAAAAGAATTGGGATATAATGTGCTAGAAATAAATGACAAAAATAAAACATTTGAAGGTGGCGATATATTTTATCTTCCTGAAGAAAATATTTTACTTGCTGGAAACAACCGCAATTCTCAAGGGGGGTTAGAATTACTATCGGAATCTCTTGGCATTAGAGAATTAAAAATCATTCCTAACTTTGGATTTCATCTAGATACTTCATTGTCTCCCATATTTGACAATCAATATAACTGTATAGGCATTCAATGTTCAGAAAACATGTTCTCCTCAAGAGATACTATTTACCTGAAAGAGCTTTGCAAAGAGAATAGCTGGGAATTACTTATTTTATCTGAAAAAGAATATGGTGCTTCGGAAAATGAATTTAGGACCAATTTGAACTCTTTAACACTTCCTGGATTAATAGTTTCTAACTCAAGAAATCATCCCTTGAGGCTTTTGAATTTTTTAAAATCTCACGACGTTTCTTTAATAGAATGTCCTGTTTCTGAATTTGCTTTGAGTGGAGGGTCTATACATTGCCTTACCAACGAGCTGCATTAAATTTACTTAGGAAAATTATCATTAAGGGACTCCCAAAGATAAAGGCATGCATAAGTTCGATATGGTGCCCATTGTTTGCTCAAAAACAATATCTCTTCTTCAGTCTGAACCTCATAAAGCTTTTTAATTGTATTGACAATTGCTAAATCTTTTATTGGAAAAACATCTTCATAGTTTTTAGTGAAAATAAGAAACATATCGGCTGTCCAGTCTCCAATGCCCTTAAGCGATGTTAAAGATTTTCTAAGTTTGTCTATTTCTTTTTCTTGATACAAAGAACGAATTAGTTCTTTACTTTCAGGAGAAAAAAAATTTTCAATGTATGTTTTTTTTTGAATCGATAATCCGATTGACCTCCATTCTTCTTCTGTCCAATTTATAACCTTTGATTCTTTTCCTTGATAAAATTCTTGAAAACGCCGATAAATTGTATTTCCTGCTTTAGTAGAAATTTGTTGGTAAATAATAAATTTAATCAAATCCTCAAAATAGTTTTGTGAAGGTTTTAAAATAGGAAATGCATACTCTTGAATAATTTTTTTTAAAATTTTGTCATTACTAAGCTTGCGAATAATTTCGTTTGGTAATGTGGCCATGCTCTAATTGTTTAAAATGTCTTGAAAAACCTTCAAAGTTTTAGCTTCTAAAAAGTCTAGATTTCTACTATTTGAAATAATATAGTCTGCAAATTTAATTTTTTCTTTATCGCTTAATTGCAACTTCATTCTTTGTTTAATTTCCTGAAAAGAAAGCTGATTTTTTTTCAAGACTCTTTCAATTCTTTCTTTTTCATTGCTCTCCACTAAAACTAGTTTGAATTGATAGTTTTTGTGAAAATAGTTATGAAAATTAGATTCAATAAGAAGAGCGGCATCTATCAGAATTGCGCTCACTTTCCCTAGAAACTCTTGCTCTGAAATGATTTCTTGAAAATCAATTAATAATTCTGGATATAGAATTTGGGTAAGTCGATTTATCGTATTATGATTTTGGAATACAATTTTTGATAGTTGAGCAACATCGAAGGATTGCATTTCCGGAAATGCCTTTAATACTTTTTCTTGAATTGAAGAAGAGGCGTATTTTTGTTTAGCTAAAACATCTGCATCAATAATCTTAACATTGAAGTGCTTCGAGACTATTTTGCAAACTGTGGATTTCCCGGATCCAATTCCACCCGTAACTCCTATAATTTTCATTGATTTATTTGAGAAAAAATTCTTTTAGAAACCTCCTCAACAGTTCCGTCTCCATTAATTTCTTTAACTTCATCATGGTAATAGTCTATTAGGGGTTTTGTAAGCTCTTCATAAACATCTTGTCTATTCATAATTACCTCTTCAGAGTCATCTGATCTTCCTGAGTTCTTTGCTCTTTCTACCAAGCGTTTTACTAGGACACTTTTGTCTAGTGAGATATTTAAAACATAGTCAATTTTTAGTTTAAGGCGCCCTAAAAGACTGTCAAGACCCTCTGATTGTGGAACAGTTCTCGGAAATCCATCAAAAATAAAACCCTCACCTTGGTTGGTTAAAATGATTTTTTCAATCATTTCAAGTACGAGCTTATCTGGAACTAAATTTCCCTGATCCATAAACTTTTTGGCTTTTAGACCTAGCTTGGAACCTTTATCGATTTCATTTCTTAAAATTTCACCTGTGGAAAGATGTAATAAATTAAATTTGCTTGCCAGAATTTTTGCTTGAGTTCCTTTACCAGCTCCAGGTGGACCCATAATGACAATAATCATTTGTTTTGAAGACCTAAAGGTTCATCTAAGATTGTTTTCATAACTATTGCAAGCTTAAATGGTTGATTTCGGTATTGTCTTTGAATTGAAAGAAGTTTATTGCTTTTTGTTTTTTTAGGCTTTCTTTTAATGTTCGATAGACGTGGGTGGTTCTCATAAAAAGTAGGTTCTTTTTTCTCATTTTGAATTTCTCTATCAAGAATAATTTCTACTTTTTTGCGACTTTCTTGTATTGCTTTTTCTTTTTCAAGGGCTTGTTTGAAAATTGCCAACGGATCCGATCTTTCTTCTAAATTGATTCCTAAATCAAAAAAAGGTTCTTGGGGTTTTGATTCCCTGTTTTCAAAACCCACTTCTGTTGATTTTAAAGATTCTAATCTAGACTGTTTTCTTTTTTGAGAGCTTCTATATGAGCTATATAAATAGAATAGAATTAATATCCCGTAATATATTAACTCCTCCACAGTCTATTCCTTATTTTCTTCCCTTTTGTTTTCTCCACCTTGCGCAATAGATTGTCTCATTGAAGTATCTGAGGAAATATTTTGCAGCTTGTAATAATCTAATACACCTAAATTTCCGTTTCTAAATGCTTCAGCCATTGCTAAAGGTACTTGTGACTCTGCCTCTACCACTTTAGCCTTCATTTCTTGCTCAAGAGCAACAGCCATAGCCCTTCTAGTTTCTGCCTTAGCTTGTGCCACTCGTAAATCAGCTTCTGCCTGATCTGCTTGAAGTTGTGCTCCAATATTTTTACCAACATCAATGTCTGCGATGTCAATAGACAAAATTTCAAAAGCGGTACCTTTATTAAGACCTTTCTCTAGCACAGTTCTTGAAATAGAATCAGGGTTTTCTAAAACTGCCTCATAGGTTTCTCTTGACCCAATAGCACTCACAATCCCCTCTCCAACTCTTGCAATAATTGTGTCTTCAGTTGCACCCCCTACAAGGTTTGGAATGTCTGTTCTAACTGTAACACGAGCTCTAGCTCTTACCTCAATCCCATCTTTTGCAACTGCAGATAGTTTGCCCTCTACGGGGGCATCAATAACTTTTGGATAAACACTAGTCTGCACAGCAGCAAGAACATCTCTTCCAGCCAGGTCAATAGCTGTTGCGATTTCGAATGAAAGTTCTATCCCTGCTTTTGAAGCAGCAATCAACGCATCAACCACTTTATCGACATTACCTCCAGCCATATAGTGAACCTCAAGATCGCTACTTGTAATATCAATGCCAGCTTTTCGAGTAGCAATTAAACCATTAACAATGACAGATGGAGGCACTCTTCTAAATCTCATCCCAATTAAACTAAAAATTGTTACACCTTTTCCTCCAATGCTAAAAATTGCTTGAAGCCAAAGGCCTACTGGAACAATCCATAAAATTAATAATATTGTTAAAACCAGTAAAACAGCAGCGTAAATACCCATATATTCTCCTTATCTTCTAATCGACCTTACTGCGATTATTATAATTTTCTTTTAAGTTGGACTTATTGCTTTCCAACGAAACCAATTTATTAAAAAATTCTGATCTTAAAATTACTCGAACCAAATATATTAGTCCAATAATTCCAATAAAAACTCCCCACCCAAAACCATCAATCGCCTGTTGCTGCGTCTCATAGTCTAGGGGGATATCAGGGATTAAAAGTAAATAAAAACCATAGAAAAGAACTGCAACCCCTAAGAGACCAATAACGCCAAAGCCAGCAATAAAAAATGCCTCAATTAATAATAATAATAATCCTGAAGCAACTATAAGCAGGTCAGACGAAGTGGCAAGCTTAGAAATATATCCTGCTCCAAGTGCTAGCGCTAAACAAATCGCACCTATAGTTCCGCCTATCCCCCATCCTGCGCTATATAGCTCTGCAATAATCCCAATAGTTCCAAATGTCATCAATAAAGAAGAAATTGTAGGATTTGTTAGCAGTCTCACAAGATTTTCTGACCAATTTTCTTTGATCGTCACCATTTCATAGTTTTCAATTGATTCTAGAGATAAGATTTCTTCAATCGTTTCAGATACTCCATCCGCAATGCCATATTTAAGCGCAAGCTCCGTAGTTAAAGTAATAAGCTTGCCCTCTTTGCGCCCCTCAATATCGTTAACTTGCAAAGTGTCACCATCGATTACTAAAAATTCAAAGCTTAATTCCTCATCAACCATCCCTCGAGCAATATTAGGATTTTTGCCTACTCTTTCTGCTGTGGCTGCCATCTCTTCTCTCATATAACTTTGAGATTTTTCGGACTGCTTGTTTCCTGACATATCGACCACGCTAGTGGCGCCAATGGTTGCCCCTTCCGTCATATAGATTTTATTGCAAGACAGTGAAATTAATGAGCCTGCGGAAATAGCTCTTCGATTGATAAAAGCTATAGTAGGAATTTTTGAAGAAGAAATTGCATCTTTAATTTGTGTGGCAGCGTCTACCCTTCCACCAAAGGTATCAATATCAAAAATTATCAAGCTTGAATTTTTTTCTTCAGCTTCTGACACCGCTCTTGTAACAAGGCTTGGTAGCCCAAGATCAATTACATCATTGATGGGAACAATATAGATTAAGCTTTTTGGCTCATCAAATGAAAATAAAAGCGTACTGGCCAAAACCCAAGACAAGACTATTGATTGAAATTTTGTTTTCATTACTTTTTACAAAGATTAGATTTAATAATGTACTTTTTTTTAAATTTTTATTCGTTGGTTCTAAGATTTAGCCCAAAATTTATAGTTAAATTTAATGACTATTTAGTCTTTAGTCTACTTTTCCATATTTTCAGAATTAGAAGAAATATGGTTGATAAAAACCTATCTATTGCTTTCCCAGGATTGCTCAAAAAAGAGCGATATTTAATTGCAAAAAAATGTTATAAATTTTTCGCACAAGAAATGGTCGAGCTTATTAGGGGGACTTTTTGGCAAAACACTTCTGGGGTTCGATTTCAAAATATTAAAATACTAGAAGAGGCTCTCGGGCACAAAAAGGGCGTTCTTTTGGTGGGAGGGCATTTGGGGGCTTTTGACAAAGCTTTTGCCTCCATTAAAAATCAAGGCTACAATATTAGTGGGGTTGCCTATAAACAAAATAATAAAGGCTCTGATCTATATTTTAAAAAAATCCGTGAAAATTTCTTTAGTAAACAGCTTTATAGGGGTAACGACTTGAAAGAAATTTTGAATCTTTTAAAAAATAATGAAATTGTTGTCTTGTTAAGCGATCAAAACGCGCGCAAAAAAGGAGTTAACGTAAATTTCTTCGGGCATCAATGCTCAACTTTCAGTGGTGCTGCAGTTTTGCATAAAAGAACGGGTGCCCCCATAATATGCTTTGATATTATCAAACATGATGAAGAATATTGTGTTTATTTTAAAAAAATAAACGAAAATAATAGTAAGGATATTTCTACAATTATTCAGGATTATACGCTTGCAATTGAAGCATCCATTAAAAAGGCTCCCTCCCAGTATTTTTGGTTTCATAACAGGTGGAGGAATTAAAATGAAAATCTTCCCTTCTTCCATGCTCAATCTTGAACAAATTATTTGCGATGAGCTAAATAAAGGAAGTATAATTGCATATCCTACTGATACAATTTATGGAATTGGGTGTGATGCATCAAATAATCGTTCTATTGAAAGAATTAATTTAATTAAGGGGCGCAGTGCGCCAATGTCAATTGCTGTCAGTGGAATTGATATGATTCAAGATAAACTGATTATTAATAATTTAAATCAAGTTACAGAAATTCTAAAAGACGGAAGTACCTGTATTCTTCAAGAAAAACCTGGCGCGTTTAGTTCTTTAATTACCAAAGATGGAAATATTGGTTTTAGAGTTCCTCAGCACCAACTATTACAATCAATTATTCAATTGTTTGGTAGGCCCATAACTACAACGAGCATCAACAGGACTGGAACTGCACCCCTAATAAGCCCCCTAAAAATACAAAAAGAGTTTGGCGAAGAAATCGATGTTTTAATTGATGATGGAGAAATTAATAATGGTGCATCAAAAATTTATTTTTATCAAAACAACGGATTTGAAAGAATTAGATAAATGAAACTTCGAATGCTATCAGCTATATTTATTGCCAGTCAATTGTTAGGACAGACCCTTCAGAAAGGAGACAGTTATCACTATAATGTCTATTTTGAAGATCTTATAAAACTTGGAGAATCAAATTTATCAGTTATCGGTGAAGAAAGGATGGGTGGTTTTGAAACATTTCATCTGAAATTTTCTATTAGAACGTCCTCATTGGGTGACAAAATTTATAAAATTAGGAATTCTGTTGAGTCGTGGATAAAAAAAGAAGACTATACTGTTTTAAAGCAAATAAAAAAAAGCCGAGAAAAAAATTTTAAAAGGGATTTTACTACGGAAGTTTTAGAAAATAAGGCCATTAGCAATTCTAAGGAATTTCTAGTTCCTGATAAAATTTTTGACCCCTACTCATTAATTCTAACCTTACAGAATCTTTACGATATTTCAATCCCTGATCCAGACAAAGGTCTTGTTAATCAAGAGAAAGAAAATGAGATTCATTTTGATATACTTGATGGTTCAAAAATTAGAAAATTATCTCTGATCAATGGGGGCGTAGACATTATCAGAACTCCTTTAGGAAAATTTAACGCTGTAACTTTTAAGCCAAAAAATCCGCTCAAAAACGGTGATATGGAAATATCCTATGGATATTATGAAAATCGATTGGTGCCAATTAAAATTTCTCTGGCGCTTAACAGTGGAGTGGTAGTTATGAAAATAAAAAGGGTAGAGCGTTAAAAAAAATATCGAACGATGTCATTTAAAATTAAATATGCCATCAGTCCCAACAAAATAAACATCCCAACTGATTGAATTCGCATTCTTGTTTTTAGTGTAAACTTTTTACCTCTAAGACTTTCAAGCAGTATAATTAAAATATGTCCGCCATCCAGAGCTGGTACAGGTAATAAATTAATAAATGCTAAATTCATACTTATAAGGGCCATAATGTACAAAAAAGGAACTAGCCCTGCCTGAGCAGCTTGGCCCGCTATATCGCCAATCATTATAACGCTTCCTACATCTTCATTCGATACATTTCCTGTAAAAATCATCTTCAAAGAAGACAACATAAGAATAGCAGACCATTTCGTTTGACTCAATCCATATCCTATTGACCCTAAGACTCCCAATGGCATATTTTGAACCTCCTCAGCGACCCCCAAAATTCCTATTTCCTGGTCCACTCTTCCTTTTCTTAAATTCGGTGCCGCAGCGAGGGTTGGTTGTGCAAGGATACTCTCTCCATTTCGTAATATTTTAACTGAAATGGTGTCATTGGGGTGTTGCATGATTATCTCTGTTGCTTCGTTCCATGTATCGATACTAATATTATTTAAGGACAATATTTTATCGCCCTTTTCTATTCCGACTAAATCAGCTGGACCTCCTGGTTCAACTGAAAAAATTATAGGGTCTGAAGAGACGGGTACCATTTCTCCATCGATTAGACCAATTGAAGAAAAAACGACAAAGGTAAGAATAATATTCATAATTACTCCTGCGCTCAACACCCAAATTTTTTGAAAGGCATTTTTAGATTCTAGCTCATCAGGATCTCCAGTAAAATCTTGATCCATGTTTTCATCCAATATTCCTTTCATTTTTACAAAGCCGCCAAGAGGTAACAGACCAACACCAAAAATAGTATCAGATGCCACCTGTTTTCTTTTAAAGGAAATGGTGGTTATTTTATCCCACTTGATTTTCTTGTTAATAATTTTAAAAAAATAAATTTCTATCTCTGTTGAATTATTTTTTTTAATTATATCGATGAGTTTTGGTGGCATGCCCAATGAAAATCTTTCAACGGTTACCCCCACGCTTCTGGCAGCAACATAATGTCCCAATTCATGAACAAAAACAATTACGCCTATTAGTACAATAAAAGCCAATAAATAAATCATCTAAACTCCAAGATAGTGTTGAATTTGAGAAGTTAATTTAGCCAATTCTTCTTTTGTAAGGGAAGAATTATTCGCAAATTTTTCTACGGTTTTCTCTATTTTAGGAATTATATCGACAAATCGAATTTCTCTTTTTAGGAACTGCCCCACAACAATATCGTTTGCTATGCTCATGATTGGTATTCGATTCCCTCCTTCCTTTTCCCATTGCTTAACTAGAAATAAAATGGGAAATCTATTATAATCAACGGGGAAAAAATTATAAGATAGCTGCTCAGTAAAACTCAACCTAGGAAAACTAGAGTTTTTTCTTTCTCCTCCAAGCAGAGCATATTGTATGGCCACTCTCATATCAGGCGAGCCCAATTGAGCTTTATAAGATCCGTCTACAAACTCCACCATTGAATGAATAATAGATTCGGGGTGTATTATAATTTCTATTTGGTCCGGTTTTATTTGAAAAATTCTTATTGCTTCAATCCACTCTAGTGCCTTGTTCATCATTGTGGCTGAATCAACAGATATTTTTTGTCCCATGCTCCAATTAGGGTGATTTACTGCTTCTTCAACGGTAATTGAATTAAATGTTTTTAAATTGCGGGTAAGAAATGGTCCTCCGCTTCCCGTCAGATAAACCTTTTGAAGATTGTCTGTTTTCTCACCAAGCATGCACTGATAAATAGCAGAGTGTTCGCTGTCAACGGGAATTAACTTTGTAGAATGGTTGTTCATAGATTCTTGAACCAGGCCACCTCCAACGACAAGAGATTCTTTGTTTGCTAAAGCCAAGATTTCACATCGACCTATTAGGCCAAGGGTTATGTCGAGCCCTATTGAGCCAACAATCGCGTTCAAAGCAATGTTTAGGTTAGATATTTCAATAATTTTACTTGCACTATCTTTTCCTATGAAAAGTTGGATGTTGTTTAAAGAGCAGTATCGAATTAGTGGATGATTATCTTTTATGAAATTTATACCAACGTACCTAGGGTGAAATTCTTTTACTGCTTCATACAAAAAATCTGAAGATGAATTAACACACAGAGCTTCAACTTTCAACTCATTTGAGTGGTCTTTAATTATTGATAGCGCCTGCTTTCCAATAGAACCTGAAGCACCAAATATTCCAATCTTTTTCAATGGAAAGTTAAATAATTCCTCTTTTGCTATTCTCAAAAAAATCTAAAATGTTATCTACTAAAGTGTTTTTTGGGAACTCTAGTTTAATTTTTTCAATAGCGTTCGACTGATTTAGATCTGATTGAAATAAAATTTTGTAAGCTCTCTTGATTTGCAATCTATCTTCATCACTAAAACCCCTTCTCTGTAAGCCCAGAGCATTGATTCCGGAAAATTGTACGGGGTGTCTTCCAGCTAAAATATATGGAGGGATATCTTGTACTATTTTTGAATTTGCAGCAACCATAGCATGTTGACCAATTCTACAGAACTGATGTGCATTTGAAGCTCCACCCATAATTGCCCAATCTCCAATTTCAACGTGCCCCCCTAAAGTTACAAGGTTAACTAAAATAGAATTATGACCAATGATACAATCATGAGCAATGTGAACGTAGGCCATTATTAAAACATCATCACCTACAAGCGTCACTCCGGTTGCTTTAGTACCACGATTAACGGTAACAAATTCACGAATAATTGTATTTTTACCTATTAGAAGTTTTGATTTTTCCCCTTCAAACTTTTTATCTTGAGGTATGGCTCCAAGGCTATTGTTATGAAAGATTTGACAATTTTCTCCAATTTCTGTAAAAGAGCAAACTGTATTAAAGTTACCAATTGATACATTGTTTCCAATGATAACGTTATCTTCGATAACATTATATGGACCAATAGTCACGTTGTTTCCAATGATAACGTTTTTCCCAATAATGGTTGTTGAATGAATATTGTTGATTATTTTCTCAGCTATTTGTTTGTTAAAAATTTAGCTCTTGAGTAAGAAGAATTAAAAGATTTTATTCAAATTGATTGCGAAAGGTGTCGCGTAACATTTTAGCAAATTCGACATTGCCTTTATGACCGCTCTTGATTGCTGTAATGTGGCCACGAATCGGCATTCCAAGCAATGCTAGGTCTCCAACTAAATCAAGGACCTTGTGCCGAACAGGCTCATTAGCAAATCTAAGTCTCTGGCTCTTATATAGCCCTTTAGTGCCTTCATAAAGCCTAATACCGAATTGGTCCTTAAAAAGCTTAACCTCCTCGCTGTTGATATCGCTATCAACAATAATAACTGCGTTTCCCAGATTGCCACCCCTAATTAACCCCTGCTTCATTAAAGCGGTCACTTCACTTAGCAAACAAAAGGTTCTCGCCGGCGCTATTTGTTTTTCATAGTTGGTATAAGTGTTTTGTATTGAGCTATACTGAACCCCCAAGCCCTCTAAATCATAATGTATAGTAAACGTTGTTTTAAAACCATTAAAAGGAACACCAACGATTTCTACATCTTTTTCTTCATCTGTATAAACGACCGGCTGAGTGATTTCTAAAAATTTTTTTTCTGCTTTCTGTTCAACGATTTGACCATCAATTAATACGTTTACAAAGTCTTTTGCGCTACCGTCCATTACGGGAGGTTCTTTACTGTTAAGTTCAATTAATAAATTGCTTATTCCTACTCCAGCGCAAGCAGAAAGAACGTGTTCAGTGGTATGAACCCGCACTCCATTTTCTTCAATAGTAGTGCCTCTTGTAAGATCAACCACGTTATCTATAAAGGGCGTAACAATCTGATCTGATTTATCAGTTCTTACAAATTTAATTCCAAAATTCTCCTCTGCAGGATGAAAAGTGATTGTACTTTGTACTCCTGTGTGTAAGCCAACCCCGGTAAGAGAAACAGAATGTCGAATGGTTTTTTGGAATTTTATCATTTTAGGAAATTTTTTTTTCTAACTTTTCAATTCTCTTAAAAACTGCATCCATTTTTTGTTTTTCTTTAATCGGTCTTGCAGGATTCCCGGCATACATTTCGTTACCATCTACAGATTTTAATAACAAAGATCGTGCAGCTAATATAGTTTTTTCTCCTACATTTAAATGCGGACCGATATCAGATTTCCCAGCAAAAACACAGAATTTTTCTACCACTGTACTCCCGGCAATAAAAACCCCACCGGCAATTAAACATCCCTCCATAATGTGTACATTGTGGGCAATATGAACCTGATTATCAATCTTGGTATTTTTGTCAATTAAAGTATGTCTTACCGAACCTCGATCTATAGTGCATTTTGAACCAATCTCTACGTTGTCGCCTATTCGTACTCCTTTAATCTGTGGAATTTTAAAATGATTATTCTTTTCAGTGTGGAATCCAAATCCATCAGAACCAATTATTGTTCCTGCATGCACTATTACGTTGTCTCCAAGAATGACGTCATGATATAAAACTGAGTTTGCATGAACAATAGAAGATTTTCCAATTTTACAATTAGACCCAATAACAACTCCTGGACCCAATACAACATTGTCTTCTATAACAGTGTTTTTGCCAATACTCACAAACGGAGAAATGGTAATGTTTTTACCGAGCTTAACACTCTCATGAAGGTATGATTTTTCCGGGGCGTTTATAGGGCTATCAACGGCCTCAAACATACTTAAAACTTGAATCATTGCTGCTTGAGGATTCGAGACCACTATTCCATTTTTATTTCTAAGCAATGAAGGGTCTGATACAATATAGGCTCCTGCTTTGGATTTTTCCATAACCTTGATGTACTTTGGCAAAAAAGCAAAAGCGATATGATTAGTTCCAGCAGTAGAGATATCTTCTACATCATATATAGGCAAGAGGGGGTCTCCAATAAGACTTCCCTTTATCTTATTGCTAATTTCAAGCAGAGAATACACAGTTCAAATTAAATTTATTTTTGGGCGCTGTTTGCTTTTCTTAGCTCATACAAAACATCATCTGTCAGGTCGTGGGTGGGTTTAGTATAAAGCGAAGCTTGTGAGCCATCAATAATTATATCAAATCCTTTTGAGGTGGCAACGGTGTTCACTGCTGATTTAAATTTTTCTACTAATTCATATTCAAGCTGTGCTTGTTTTCTAGTAAGCTCGCCGTTAGGTCCAACCTTAGCCAGCTGATAACTTTGCATAGAATTGTTTAAATCAACAATGTCTTGCTCTTTAGCCTTTTTTAGCTCTTCAGACATCATTAGACTTTGTTTTTCAAAATCTTTTACTAGACTATCCAGTTCAACTGCCATAGCCTGATACTCTCTTTGAATCACTTCAAGGTCAAGCTGTAATTGCTGCTCTACTTCTTTAAATTCTTCAAAGTCTAGTCGAATTTTTTCAGAAAAAACTACTCCAATTTTTTGTTGTGCAAGAAGCGCGCTAAACAAAACTCCAACCATTATGATATTTCTCATTACTTATAATCTCCTTTAATAAGTTTGTCCAAAAGTTATAGTATATTCCCAACCCTGAGGGTTCCCATCTCCATCGATATCGTCAAATCCATATCCCATATCAAAGCCTAATTTACCTATACCAGGCATAAAAAACCTAACACCAACTCCAGCAGATTTTTTGAAAGAAAGTGGACCAGATCGTTCCATAAAAAATGGTTCAGACAATGTAGACTGATTCCAAACATTACCCATTTCTGCAAAAAGCATAGTATATATTACGGGATTTTCAGAAAGTGGAAATCTAAGCTCTGTTATCAGTCTGGCCATAGAGTTTCCTCCCACTGCCTGTCCTGAGTTAGTTTGAGGGCCAATTGAATTGTCAGGATAACCCCTCAGAGCATTGCCATATGGTATTCCATTTCCCCCCATTATAAATCTCTCATCAAACGGAACAAAGCTCGTTGTATTGCTATCCACTTTTAAGGTTTTGATTAAACCAAGTCGAACAGAGCTATAAAGAACAGTTTTAGAAAATGCGGGGGTAAACCAATCTAGGCCAAGTACGTGTTTTTGAAAATTTTCATTTCCTCCAAAAATTCCTCCAGAGTAAGTTGTCTCAAGCTGAAATGTCGATCCAGCGGTAGGAAATTCTGCTCTATTTCTGCTATCTCTACTAAACATTTGAGTTAAACTGATTCCTCTGGTTTTTTCCAGGCCTCCTATATAAGCATTGATGTCCGCCTCAGATCCCTCATATTCTTTTTGCATGATTCGAGCAGACCACATTACCCTAAAGAAATCATCGGGCCATTCGAGCCTTCTACCAAAACTTGCTGCAGCTCCCGCTACAGTAAAATCCAGAGGAAAATAATAATTGGTCGAGGAACCCCTGTAAGAATAAAAAATAGAGGCCCCAACTAGATAGGGACTATCATTAATCATTGGATCTTGAAAGCTAATATTTAAAGACTTGTATTTTGATGGTTCCAGCATTCGAGGATTCAAGAAGATTCAAGAAAGTGACATGATCCTTATGCCGGATCCAACAACTGCGGTGGTGGATCCTGTTTGTCAAATTCCAACACTTAGCATTGTTTGTGATATTTATGATCCTATTA
>JALRJJ010000099.1 GCA_023255095.1 bacterium | reverse complement strand
GGAATCAATACGAGACAATTAATACATCTATTGGACAGGGTGATTTTTTGGTAACCCCCATACAGCTCACGCATGCACTAAATACACTTTTAAATAATAAAAAAATTGCACCGCCATCAATAATAAAAAAAGAAAATTTTACTGATGAGGTTATTGAGTCTTCATCAATTACAGATGATGAGTTTATTGATATTGTTAAATTAGGTATGCAACAAGTAACTGGAAATTCGGGTACTTTTAGATCCATTGCGTATAAAAATTTGAATAAACTTGCAGGAAAAACGGGTACAGCACAAGTATTCTCATTAAAAAATAAAGATTATGATGAAGCAAATATCGAAGATCACTTAAAAGATCATTCACTCTTTATTGGATATGCTCCATTTGATGATCCAACCGTGTCGATTGCGGTTGTCATTGAAAATGGGGGCCATGGAAGCTCTGTGGCTGCCCCAATTGCGAAAAAACTAGTAGATTATTATTTTGAATTAGCAATGAATCATGACTAATTTATTAAACATTATTTTTAACTATGTGGATAAACAATTAACCGTCTACCTAATTATCCTTATGCTATTTGGCCTATATTTAATTGGAGAGGCCGCTGGATTTGATTCTAATTTTTTTTATAAACAATGCATCTTTATCATTAGTGGATTTTTTATTTACTTTTTAGTCAGTCTAACTAATATAAGAATTTTATATCGGTTTTCATTTTTACTATATCTGATTTCAATTTTTTTATTAATCCTCACTTTTTTTATAGGAACTGAGGTTAATGGATCTAAGCGATGGCTCAATTTAATTTTATTTAAGTTTCAAACTTCAGAGCTGATCAAAATTACACTCCCAATTTTTTTAATTTTTATTGTTGAAAATTTTAAAAAAAAATCAGAAACAATGGTTGAATTTTTTATACTCAGCTTTACCCTTATTCCCTTTGTTTTAATTTTGATTCAACCTGATTTAGGCTCGAGTTTAATAATCTTATTTATAGGCCTGATAATTATTTTTTTAAATGGCCTGAATAAATATAAAATGATATTTGGATTCATTGTTCTTCTCGCTGCCATTCCTTATGCTTGGTTTAACGTGCTCAAAGATTATCAAAAATCTCGGGTACTAAATTTATTTGACCCTTTTTCTAACCCTTTAGAAAGTGGTTACCACTCCATTCAATCATCGATTGCTATTGGCTCAGGTGGATTATTTGGTAAAAGCTCTGCATATGGAACACAAACAGATTTGCTTTTTTTACCAGAAACTCATACGGATTTTATATTTGCTGTCCTTGCAGAAAACTATGGGTTTTTAGGGAACCTCATCTATTTTGTGATCACTTTTTTACTCATATCCCGATTAATTAAAATTACCCTCGATCTGCATCTTCATTCAAATCGATTGTTAGCTGTAACCTATGTTATTATTTTTATTGTTTGTTTTTTAATCAATATCGCAATGGTTTCTGGCTTATTTCCAATTGTCGGCATTCCCCTTCCTCTTGTCAGTTATGGGGGAAGCTCTTTGTTTATTTACCTAATAATCTTTGGAATAATCAATGCACTACAAAATAGAAAGACACTAATAGCTAACTGATGATGATGAAAATATTTTTAACTGGCTTAATACTTTTATTAAGTGCATGTTCAACCCTACAAAAAACCAATGAGAGTAAAGGAGCTTATTATCAAGATGATGGTCCACATGCTCAAATTGATATCCAACTTGATAATGTAAAAGATGCTATCCCCAAAATAGAGCCAATAAATAATAAT
>JALRJJ010000094.1 GCA_023255095.1 bacterium | reverse complement strand
ACGTCCCACACGTGCACGCGCTCGAGCGCGACGCAGGCGAGGTGTTCCTTGCCGCCATCCAAGCCGCCGCCGCCAGCGTTCGTCCTGAGCCAGGATCAAACTCTCAATTGTATATTTTAATTAAAGTTTGTTGTCTAACTCCAGGATTAAAACTTAAAGGTTCTACATAGTAAATTTTCAAATAACTAAAAGCGCAATCATTTTATGCGCAAAAGTGGAGAAACTTATCATACTTTTGGTATATTACCAAGAAAAAAATAAGAAAATTTTTAGAGTAAAATTCCAGCGATTGAAGCTGTGAGCCATGATGCCAATGCACCACCAATCATTGCCTTAGCTACAAGGGATGATATATCTTTAATTCTATCAGGAGCAATTGAACCAATTCCTCCTAATTGAATACCAATTGATCCAAAATTAGCAAAACCGCATAACGCGTAAGCTGCAATAATTGCTGTTCTTTCTGAAATAGCTTGGGAGTTGATTAAAGCCTGAAGATCAGTATAAGCAATTAATTCTGTAAAAACTAATTTTTTACCCATTAATGCACCTAAAATACTGGCTTCATTCCATGGGGCTCCCATCGCCCATGCCAAGGGCATAAAAATAAAACCTAGAATACTTTCTAGAGAAACTCCTGCGAAAGACAATAAATAGTTTATCATTGCAAGAATAGCTAAAAAAGCAATTAACATGGCAGCAATATTCGCTGCAAGTTTTAATCCTGATGAAGCTCCGGAAGCTAATGCTTCCATCGCACTGCTTGTTGTTTTTTCAATTTGAAGATTTAAATTACCCATTGTTTTAGACTCTTCAATTTCAGGAAAAATAATCTTAGCGATTACTATGGCTGCAGGAGCAGACATCACTGAAGCCGTTAATAAATGTCCAGCAATTCCAGGTATATCAGACAGCCATCCAACATAAATTGCAAGCACTCCTCCAGCAGCAGTTGCAAAACCTCCAATCATAATTGTAGCTAATTCAGATTTTGTCATTGTTGAAACAAATGGCCTCACAAGAAGGGGAGATTCAGTTTGACCAAGAAAAATATTAGCAGATACACTCAATGATTCACTTCCGCTAGTTTTTAATATTCTCTGAAAAATGACAGCAAAACCTTTAACGACTATCTGAATGATACCGAAATGATACAATACTGATATAAGTGCAGAAAAGAATATTACTGTAGGTAAGGTTCGAAAAGCAAAATTGACTAATGCAGGTTCAAAAGCACCTGTTATATATGATTGAAAAAGAAAATCACTTCCCGCATCAGCAAAACTAATTAGTCTAGTGACAGCTGAATCTAGATACTGAAAAATAGGTTTTCCAATCGGAGTAACTAAGATAAAAACTCCCAAAAGAAATTGTAAGACGATTCCATTGAAAATGGTTTTCTTATTAATTTCTTTTCGATTGTCTGAAAGAAAAAAAGCGATTAGTAAAATCGAAGCTATACCTAAAATGCCTTGAAAATTTTCCATTCTAGTGATTATGTCCATCTTTTAAATCTTTAGTGTGCTTAGTAACATTCTTAATTTTTGAAAAAGACGATAATAAATGAATTAATTTTTCATCGAACATATCATCTTTTAATCTTTGGACATTGGATGGTTTTTTATAGAATCTTTCAATTTCAGATTTTCTTTTTTCGTCAGTTTCATTTTGAATTGCTTTTTCTATATAATCTTTCACATCTTCATCAGGAACCTGAATATTTTCTCTATCAATGATAGCGTTTCTAACTAAAAACCACTTAATGTTATTTTCAGCATACAACTTGTAATCCTCCCTAATTTTATCCTCTTCCAAATGAGTATACTTTTGATTGTGGCGAATGTCATGAACGATGTTATTCATATAATTTTCAAACATTGAAGAGGGTAAAGGAGGATCGATAAGCTTTACAAAACTTTCTATTAAAGAAGAGTTAAATATTTCTAATGATTTGTTGTTGTATTCTCTTGAAAGACTTTCTTCAATTTTTTTCTTCCATTCATCAATTGATTTGCAACTAGGGTCCATTTTTTGAATAAATTCTAAGTCTAAATTTGGAGCAACTCTCCTTTGAATTGATTCTAAAGTAATTGAATAATTTCTTTTACCATTTCCTAAGTCCAATTCAGTATTCACAGATTCTGAAACTTTCTTACCATCAAAAATGGTTAAGTTTTTACCAATCAAAGGTTCTTGTCCTATCTGAAAATATTTTTTTTCTGAACTACCTATGATGGGCAACCCAGAATTATCAATTTCCTGAATTGAACAAATTAAATAATCATTTTCTTTCGGAGAATCTTTAACATCATCAATAGAAGATTGAGAATTTAATATATTATTTATTGTTTGTTCTACTTCATCGTTATCAAAAAGAAATTCAATCTTTTCAACAGTGACCATATTCTTTTTCAACGTAGGCACTTTAATTTCAGGATTAATTTCAAACTCAGCTTTAAATGAAAAATCACTGCCAAAAGAAAAATCAATATCTTTCAAACCAGCTTGGTTGATTGGCTGTAACTTTTCTTGTTGAAGGGCTAAAATAAAATATTTTTCTGAGAAATCTTCTACAAAAGCTAAATCAATTGATGAAGAATATTGATTTTTTACTATGCTTGGGGGAACTTTGCCTTTTCTAAAACCTGGGAGCTTTAATGTTTTAACGAATTTTGCTTTCGATTTTTCATAATCAGATTGAATCTCATTCCATTTAGCAATGATACTTAGCTCAATTGTAAAGTTATTAATTTTTTTAGATTTAGTTTTTAAATCCATTATTGTTTTAATCTAAAAGTACAACCCTCAATTGTTTTCATAAAGTTCTCTAATTGATTATGAGTACAAATTAAATCTTCAATTGGTTCGTAGGAGTCTGAGGGATAAGATTCTGGATCGTATTCTCTTAAAAAATTTGACTCAAATTTGATAATCATATCATTCAATACTTGTTTGTTGAGATTTTTACTTCTTAAAAAATTTAACTGTAAATTGATTTTTCCATTTGATGACAATCTGAAAAGAGGAAGGAGCCCATAATCAGAGTTACATTTAAATGTCATGGTTCCACATTCATCACCAGTTCCCCAAGATAATTCGTCAGATAGTTTTTCAGAAAATGAGACAAGCTCTAGACAATTAATAGCAACATGATTTTCACAATTTGATGTTAGGTGTTGAACAAATTTTTCTTTAGACCATTTAGTCATTATACCTCCAGATACAGACAAAAATTTAATATGAAATTTGGTTGTGAATTTACCAACAAATAGATTTTTAAAAAACTAATTTTTTGGAAATTTAATTTCTTAATGGTTTTCCTGTTTTAAGAAAATGAGCTATTCTGTCTTGAGTTTTCTTTTCTCCAGCAAGTGACATAAAACATTCTCTTTCAATATCAAGTATGTGTTGTTCATCCACTTTAGACATTATGCCACCTTTCTCTCCGCCGCTGAGAACATAAGCAGATTTGGTACCAACTAACATATCATGATCAGACAGTTTCCCCTGAGCCTTCATAGTTTTTAATCCTACGGAGGCAAATGTTCTCAATGTCATTCCAGGTAAAGTCAAGTCATCTCTATATTTTGGAGGTGAATAACCCTTATCATTCATTTCGAGTATTAAACTCTTAGCTTTAGCAATTAGTTGATTAGAATTCATCAAAATCAAATCGCTTTTTCTTAAAAATCCTTTTTCTTGAGCATCGATTGCACTTCTAGAAACAGCCAATGGATTAATTACTTCCATCGCTTTTCTTGCTATATTCATATTTACATTATTAGAATTATTATTTTCTATTAAATTTAAAAGAACCCTTAAATGGCCTCCAGCTCCAGGAATTAAACCTTGAATAGCTTCAACTAGCCCTGCATACAACTCTCCGGATGCAACTGATTTAGCAGAGCAAGCATAAAATTCAAACCCACCACCTAGGGCGAAATTGAATGGACAGGAAATTATTGGATATTTTGAGTGTCTAATACTTTGAGTTAGATCCTGCATTTCTTTAACGCTAGCTTCCATTAGATTCAAATTGTTAGAATCTATTGCAACTTTAAAATCATTAACATTAGCGCCAGCGCTCCAGTTTTTACCCTGATGCCCGATAACTATTCCTTTATATTGGTCTTTTTCAAGTAAATTGACGGCGTATTTCATCACATCTACTATTGAACGATCGATAGGATTAAATGCTGGAACAAAAATTGAATGAAATTCTACGTTTAAAACTCCATCGCCAATATCATGAACGCTAGCACTCCAATCTCTTAATAAAGCATTGGAAGAGTTACGATATAAATTGAGATTGACATTTTTAGTATTTTGCGAAGCAATAACTGATTTATTTTCTACTGGACACCAATAAGTAAGTTGGCCATTAACAATCTCGTAAAATGATTCTCTTCCACTTTCTAGCATCCCTAAAACCCATTCCGGTACTTTTTTGTTCTCAGATTGCATTCTATGAACCGATTTAGCAACACCAATAGCATCCCAATATTCAAAAATTCCAATTTCTCTAGTAAACCCCCATTTCATTGTATTATCAATTTCAAGGATATTATCAGCAATTTCAGGTATCAATCCAGCTGTATAGCTTAACATTGGAGCGTTTATTTCCCATAAAAATTTTGAACCTTTATCATCTAAATAAGAAATTACCGCTAATCTTTTTCTCAAATCTTTAATTGGCTTTCCCACTCTCAGAACATCAAAGGATGGTTTTTTCATTGGAGAGTACTCTAAAGTTTTGATATCTAAAGATAAAATATCTTTATCAATTTTTTTATACCATCCTTCCCCGCTTTTTTGACCTAATCTTCCTTTATTGACTAGCTCTTCGATAATTTTTGGGGCGATAAATTTTTTTCGCTCTAATTCAGTTTCTGTAGTTACCCTTTCATACATATTGTTCAATACATTTAAAACGGTGTCAAGTCCAACAATATCTTGAGTACGAAAATATGCACTTTTTGCACTACCTACGAACGTACCAGTCAACGCATCAACTTCCTCAACAGTTAAGCCCATTTCAACTGCCTTATTATAAACCAGGGGAGCAGCTGCGTTCATCAAACGATTTCCAATAAAACCTGGGGTATCCTTTGCATGCACAACTCCTTTACCCAAAATATTTTCTCCAAAATCTTCAATAGTTTTATATATCTCCTCAGATGTATTTTTTCCCTTAACAAGTTCAAGCAATCGAAGATATCTTGGTGGATTAAAAAAATGGGTAATTAAGAACCGTTTTTGAATTTTTTCAGGCAAAACCTCGATCAAATTTTCAAGTGGAATGCCAGAAGTATTGGAAGTTAAAATTACACTATCATTTAGATAAGGAAGTATATTTTTGTATACATCATGTTTTATTTCAATTTTTTCAGCTACTGCTTCAATAATTAAATCACAATCTTTCAATTGATTCAAGTCTTGGTCATAAGAACAAGGAGAAATCAGTTTTATGGTCTCATTTGAAAACAATGGAGAAGGTTTTAAATTTTTCAGATTCTCTAAACCCTTTTTTGATAAATCAATATTGATATCAAATAATAAAGATGGAATTCCTGCATTAGCTAAGTGGCCAGCAATTTGTGAACCCATTACCCCTGAACCTAAAACTGCACATTTTTTGATATTGTTCATCTAATTAACCCTTTTAATAATAGTAGATATACCCTGACCTGTTCCAACACACATGGTTGCAAGCCCAATTGTTAGATTATTTTGTTCAAGAACATTTAAAAGTGTAGTAATTATTCTTGTGCCTGAAATCCCGAGTGGATGTCCAAGTGCTATTGCCCCACCATTGAGATTAGTCTTATCAATTTGCCAATTTCCCTTTTTAATACAATATAAAGCTTGAGCTGCAAACGCTTCATTAAGCTCAATCGCATCAATATCACTTAAAGACAAACCAGTATTTTTTAATGCTTTTTCTGTTGCAGGTAGCGGTCCAGCCCCAAACTTTGTCCAATGAACTCCAGCAACTCCTCTTCCTTCAATAGTTGCCCTAATTCTTAAATTATTTTTAACTGCATAATCTTCAGAAGTTATTAACATTGCAGAAGCACCAATAGAGAAAGGGCTACTCGTTGCAGCGGTTACTGTTCCATCAGCTCTAAAAGCAGGATTTAAGGATTTAATCTTTTCTTTATCAGGAGTTCTAGGACCAGAATCTTTCTCAAACATTGAACCATCACTTAATTGAATAGGAATGATTTCATTATCAAATTTTCCATTTTTTTGCGCTTCAACAGCTAGCTCATGAGACCTAAAAGAGAACTCTTCCTGTTCAATTCTTGATATATTTAGTTCCTGTGCTAGTAATTCAGCACCCTCTCCCATTGATATATAGTAATCTTTTTCTGCAAGGTCTACGTTAAAATCAGGAGCAAATCCACCCTGAGGAATAGTAAACATATCTTCAACCCCTCCAGCAATTCCTACTTCGATATCTCCGCTTTCAATTGCTGTGCTAATCTGATGCAAAGAAGTCATTGCAGAACCACAATAACGATTGATAACATTTGCTGCAGCAGTTTCTGGAATACCCGCAAGTAAAGAAGCCCCTCTAGCAACTAACATACCTGTAGGACCTTCAGGGAAAGCACAGCCAAGTGAAACATCTTCGATTTTGCTAGGATCTAGATTGGGATTTCTATCTATTAATCCTTTAATAACTTGACCTGCAATTTCATCAGACCTCATTCCAATTAAAGAACTACCCTTTGTACCAATTGGAGATCTAACTCCATCAATAATTACTGCTTTGTTCATATTTTTCTCCTACCCTATTGTTCGAACGGGATATGCACCCAATTCCATTGCTTTTTCAGCAATCTGTTTTTTCATGCCAATTGTATTGGAATCAATTACTAAATTTTTTCTTACATTCTCAATTTTACTTTTTAAATCACTTGGGATATTTCCATCATAAATTTGATTTAAAATTTTATTTGTAAAATCTAAAACTCGTGGTCCCTCTTCAGCAATAAAAACCTGAGCACATAAAGATGGAACAATTTCCTTTTTTAAATTATAGTAATCCATGTTTTGAAGAACTCTCGAAAGTGTTCTATCGGCTACAAATGCATAAATTAAGATGTTTGCTAAGTTTTCTATAATTGCTTGTTCAAGTCCAATATCCTGTCCGTACTTTGATAAAGCTTCGTTCAATGAAATAGCATACAGAGCTTTTGCTGCTTCAATACAATGGACTTCCTTTTCAAATTGTCCTTTGTAAGAAGAAACAGAACCAGAATTAAGAGAATGCTCTATTTGACCTAAATATTCTTTAAAGCCTAGTTCTCCACTAAGTGTCTTGGTAATCATATCTCTAGTACATAACATTCTATTGATTTCGTTTGTACCTTCCCAAATTCTATTTATACGAGTATCTCTATAAGCTTGAGCCATTGGATATTCTTCTATAAAACCATAACCTCCAAAAATTTGTAAACATTGATCTATTACAGACGAGGCAGACTCACTTCCATAAACCTTACAAATTGAATTTTCCGCAATATATTTTCCAGTAACATTACCTTGATTTACATAGTAAAGAGGGTCATTTTTATCTAATTCATCAATAGCTTTTTGCTGAACACCAATTACTCCATAACACATACTTTCAGTAGTATATGTTTTGACAACACAATCAGCTACTTTATCTCTAATAGAACCAAAATCTGCAATAAATTGCCCAAAAGCTTTTCTCTGTTTAGCATAAGCAATTGCCTCTTTTAAAGCGAGCATCATCCCTCCTGTAGAACCGGCTCCTAATTTAAATCTACCAATATTTAATCCACAAAAAGCAGGTCCAGCGCCTTCACCAACTTTTCCTAGTAAGTTTTCAACAGGCACCTTACAATCTTTGAAATATAGAGGAACTGTTGAAGATCCATGCATTCCCATTTTCTTTTCTTCAGCTCCAATTTCAAATCCAGGAGTTCCTTTTTCAACAACAATAGATGAAAATTTTCCATCAATTTTACACGCCACTGTAAAAATTTCTGCCCAAGCACCGTTTGATATGAAAATTTTTTGTCCGTTTAAAACATAATGCTTTCCATCTTCGGATAAAACACCAACTGTTTGGGAGTTAGTAGCGTCCGATCCTGCATTTGGTTCAGTTAACGCAAAAGCGGCAATTTTTTCTCCTGTACATATTCCTGGCAACCATTTTGCCTTCTGTTCTTCATTGCCATACCAAATAATTCCTAAAGAACCGATGGAAGTTTGAACATTCCAAACTGTAGTGAATGAGCCACTACCACCACGAGCAATAGCCTCAGCCAAAATACACATACCAGTTTTACTTAGTTCAGAACCGCCATATTTTTCTGGAACATCTATTCCTAGAAATCCTAACTCGCCCATTTGCTTTAACAAACTTCGAACTAATTTTTCATCTTTGGTTTCAAGCTCCTTATGGGCTAGTGGAAGAATTTCTTTTTCAGCAAATTCACTCATCGCCTCAAACATCATTCTTTCTTCATCAGAAAATTTTTCTTTACAAAAAACCTCCTCAGAACCCACAACTGATGTTAGAAAAGTTCCACCTGTTTTAATTTTATTGATTTTATTTAAATCTTGACTCATAGTAACCTCATTTTTGTTTAAAATTTTCTAAAATATAACTTGAAATTTGATCGATATATGCACTGGATTTGACATGCTTTGACTCGAATAGAGAAAACCAAAAAATTCCCTCAATATTAATAATCAAAGATAAGGCAGCAATTTTAGCGTCAATTCTATGAAACTCTCCATTATCAATTCCTTTTTGAATGATTATCTCAACAAATTTTTGAAATCGATTGTATACTTTTTGGACAGATTTTTTAAAATCCTTATCCAGTCTTGAAATTGACCAAAAACTAGAAAGACAATAAAACAAAGAAGGGTCTTTTTCTAATTGTTTAGAAAATATTGAGAAAAGTAACTTAAGTGACTCAGTACTTGATTCCTCTTCTAAGACTGGGGATATCATTTCTTGATATTCTTGTTCCCACATATCTATAACATCGAGGTAAACTTCTTTTTTACTTTTGTAATAATGATAGATTGCTCCTTTACTAACACTTGATTCTTTTACAATATCGTCAATGGTACTATTGTAGTATCCTTTAAATGTTAAAACTTTAATTGCTGCGGAAAGAATTTTCTTTTTTTTATCATTATTTTTCTGCATAAACCGACCGGTCGGTTTAAAATAGTAAAACCAGTTAATTAAATCAACAATTCATTTTTAATGCACAGAAAATTGTTTAGTTTTCAAATGCATGATTATAAAAAAAGAACATATTATTGCTCCATCCATTTTGGGAGCAGACTTTTCTAAATTAAGAGAAGAAATTATGATGCTTAGCGATACTAAAGCACAATGGATTCATTTAGATATTATGGATCAACAATTTGTTCCCAATCTTTCTTTCGGTCCTGCAATCGTCAAATCAATTCGCCCCTATACAAATTTATTTTTTGATGTACATCTCATGGTCAGTAACCCTTTTGATTTGATTAAGCCTTTTATCGATGCTGGCGCTAACGGAATTAGCTTTCATATTGAAGCATCAGAACCTCGATTTACCTTTCCACCAAAAATTTTAATTGGCCAAATCAAGAAAGCAGGACTAAAATGTGGAATTGCTTTAAAGCCAAAAACCCCTATTTCAGTTTTAAAAAAATATTTAACAATGATCGATTATGTGACATTAATGTCTGTAGAGCCCGGATTTGGCGGTCAGAAATTTATCGAGAGTTCAATGCAAAAAATTCAAGACCTAAATTATATTTTAATTGAAATGAATCTCGAAAATAAAGTTAAGATTCAGGTGGATGGTGGAGTCATAACCCAAAACGCTCTTAAATGCCTTAAATCAGGTGCAGATATTCTTGTTGTTGGTTCAGAAATTTTTCAATCAAAAAATCCAAAAGACACTATTGAGACTTTAATTTCCTTAAAATGACATACTCTTTATCTAGCTTTAAAAAACTTAAAAAATCAGAGAAAGATTTATATCTAATCAATATAATAAAAGGATTAGTAATAGATGGAGTTAGAAAAGCAAATTCTGGTCATCCTGGCGGACCAATGTCAATGGTGGATATGGCATACATTGCTTATTCTGAATTTATTAGACTAAATCCCAAGAATACTGATTGCCCTAAAAGAGATAGGGTCGTCTTTTCTGCAGGTCATGTATCAATGCTTCAGTATAGTTTGCTATTTTTTTCCAATATTTTAACATTAGAAGATTTAAAGAGTTTTAGACAGCTGAAAAGTAATACCCCTGGTCATCCTGAAGTTGAAAAACCAGGGATTGATGCTACAACTGGTCCTCTTGGACAAGGAGTAGGAATGGGAATTGGAATGGCTCTTGCTGAATCAAAAATTAAGAGCAATACCTACACATTTATTTTTGCTGGCGATGGTGATTTTCAAGAACCCGTAGCTTTGGGGTCAGCAACATTGGCTGGTCATTGGAAATTAAATAAAATAATTATGTTTTATGATTCTAATGAAATTCAAATTGCAGGAAAAACTTCTAGAGTAGATTCATCGAATTATAAAAAGATTTTCGAAGCAATGCATTGGAATGTAATAGAAATTGATGGGCACAATCATGATGAAATTAGATCTGCAATCACAATGTCTAAAAAGAGTGACAAACCAAACCTCATTATTGGTAAAACAACTATGGCAAAAGGAAGTGCTTCATTAGAAAATAGCAGTCAAGCACATGGAGCTCCTTTTTCTTTTGAAGAAATTAAAAAAACTAAAATCAATCTCAATCTTCCTAATGAAGAGTTTTATTGCCCAAGTTTTTCTAAAGAATATTTTTTAGGAAAAAGAAAAAAATTGAATATTAAAAATTTAAAAAAATCTAAAGATTATCTTGTGAATGATTATTCAGAAGCAATCTTATCTCTATCAAAAATGTCGATTGCAGAAAA
>JALRJJ010000026.1 GCA_023255095.1 bacterium | reverse complement strand
TGCCCGAAAGTAAGGTTATTGTGATTGTAACTTCGGTGAATAGGGTCTTTTTCAATGTAAGACAATGTATCATTCATCCATCCCATATTCCATTTCATGGAAAAACCTAAACCACCGGAATATATAGGTCTGGAAATCATTGGCCATGCAGTGGATTCTTCTGCAATCGTAAGTGCTCCAGGAAAATCTTGATGCACCATTATGTTAAGTTGTTTTAAAAACTCGATAGCCTCTAAATTTTCTCTGCCACCAAACTTATTTGGAAGCCATTCATTAGGTTTTCTAGAATAGTCTAGGTAAAGCATTGATGCAACAGCATCTACACGTAAGCCATCAATATGAAACTCATTAAGCCAGAAGTGTGCATTCGCAATAAGAAAGTTACGAACTTCATTGCGCCCGTAATTAAAAATATAGGTGCCCCAGTCTTGGTGTTCGCCCAATCTAGGATCCTCATGTTCGTAAAGTGCGGTTCCGTCGAATCTTGCTAACGCCCAATCATCTTTAGGAAAGTGTCCTGGAACCCAATCTAAAATTACGCCAATATTAGCTTGATGACAGCAGTCAACAAAATAACGAAAATCATTAGGTGTTCCATAACGATTCGTAACGCCAAAATATCCAGTTGTTTGATAACCCCATGATTCATTGAGAGGATGTTCTGAAACTGGCATTAGTTCAATGTGGGTATAACCCATCTCTTTGACATAATTAATTAATTGATCAGCCAGTTCGCGGTAGTTAAGAAACTTACCTTCCGCATTACGCTTCCAAGAACCTAAATGCACTTCATAGCAGTTAAAGGGGCTATGGAGCCATTCGGCTTTTTTTCTAAGCTTTAGCCAGGCTTGGTCTTGCCATTTATATTCATTTGCAGGACTGATAATTGCAGCAGTTCCAGGAAGATTCTCGAAACTAAAACCATATGGGTCTGTTTTTATCAAAATACGACCTGAATCCCGTTGGCGAATTTCAAACTTATAAAGAGAACCGTCAGATATTCCAGGAATAAAAATTTCCCAAATACCGCTTGAACCATGGTTCCGCATAGAATGTATACGACCATCCCATTGATTGAAATCACCAATCACACTTACCCGTTCAGCATTCGGGGCCCACACCACAAATTTAGCACCTGAAACGCCTTGATGAACGCACAAGTGAGCGCCCATGGTCTTATAAGCCTCTTTTAGATTGCCTTCGCCGAATAGATGCAGCTCATCCTTGGATAACAGCGAGATAAAACTGTAGGGATCATAAGTTTCAACTGTCCGATTATCTTGGGTGATGCTAAGTTTGCATGGCAGTTTTACAACATCGCTACCTTGCCACTCAAAAAAACCATGATCATGAGTCTTTTGTAAGGTTTGCCATCCACTTTTGGTCTTGAGTGAAGCGCCTGATGCATAGGGTAAAAAAGCTCGAAAACTCTTTAATGACTTAGTTTTTTTATCATTATTTAATGGGTGTAGCCCCAAAAATGAAAAAGGATCGTGATGCTTAGAATCAAGAATTAAATTGAGCTGAGGGTTTTGTTTGTCTATTGCCAAAATAAAATATTCTTAAATTTTTATCAAATCTTTATAAAACAGACTAGATTGTGCTTGTTTATCGTGTCTATCATTCTATAATGACTTTAAAGAACTGCAATCTATAATTTTAAGCACGTTCTTATTTAGGATTCAGTTCAACTTGATGTCAAGTGAAAACTATAATTCAAGGAGCGGAAATCATGGAACATGAAATAACCTCATCACGTTTTATCAGTAACCTGACTAAAAACACTGTTGCCCTTATCCTAGCTGGTGGAAGAGGGGAGCGCTTGAAAGATTTGACTGAGTTTTGCTCGAAACCAGCTGTACCTTTCTGTGGTAAATTCCGTATTATTGATTTTCCGCTTTCGAACTGTATTAATTCAGGTATTCGCCGTATTGGAGTTGCAACCCAATACAAGTCTCACAGCTTAATTCAACATATACAGCGTGGTTGGGGTTTCTTGAGAGGTGAGTTTAACGAGTTTGTAGAGATTTGGCCTGCGCAGAAACGTGTTGCCGAAGATTGGTACAAAGGTACTGCAGATGCTGTGTATCAAAATCTGGATATCGTTCGCAATATCGGAGCTGAATATGTATTGATTTTGGCAGGAGATCATATTTACAAAATGGACTACGGCCAGATGTTGGCATGTCATGTAAAGAATAAAGCCGATATGACTGTAGCTTGTATCAATGTACCCATTGAGGATGCAAAAGGTTTTGGGGTGATTGGTGTTGATGAAAGTGACCGAGTAATTGATTTTAAAGAAAAACCAAAAGATCCAAATCCCCTACCTGACAATCCTAACCAAGCTTTTGCGAGCATGGGGATTTATGTGTTTAATGCAGCATTTTTGTACGAACAGCTCATCCGAGATGCTGACGATTCAAAATCAGAACATGATTTTGGTAAAAATATAATTCCACAAATGATTAACAAATATCGAGTTTTTGCCCATCGATTTACCGATAGCTGCATTGACCGTGATAATCAAAATTACTATTGGCGTGATGTAGGAACCATAGACGCATACTGGGAAGCAAATCTGGAAATGACCAAGGTAATTCCTGAGTTAAATCTATACGATGCTGACTGGCCTATTTGGACATATCAAGAACAGCTTCCTCCTGCTAAGTTTGTATTCAATAACGACCAAAGGCGTGGCATGGCAACAGACTCACTTATTTCAGGTGGATGTATTATAAGCGGATCTTCAATCACTCAGTCTGTAATATTTTCTAACGTACATGTACACAGTTATAGCATGATACAAGATTCCGTGATTATGCCTAACGTTGAAATTAGGCGTCATGTAAAACTTAATCGTGTAGTAGTGGATACAGACGCTCGTATTCCTGAGGGAGTTGAAATTGGCTTTGATGTGGAGCTTGATCGTAAACGTTTTTATGTTTCAGAAAAAGGCATTACTCTGGTTACAGCAGAAATGCTTGGACAATCAAAAAATAGAATTCGTTAGTTCAAAAGTTATTACAAATTTAGAGAGGTTATATTTTGGCAGTGCAAAAACCTAAGTTATTCCTGAATCTTTATTGGCATAATCACCAACCGGACTATCGGGATACTATTTCGGGGCAGTATATTCTTCCATGGACATACCTCCATGCGATAAAGGATTACACCGATATGGCATATCACATGGAATCCAATCCAAAGGCTCGTGTAACATTTAATTTTGTGCCAGTACTTTTAGATCAAATTGAAGATTACAAAAGTCAATTTTCTAGCGGTGAAATTAGAGATCCTTTATTGGCAATGCTAGCCCGGGAAAATCTTGAGTATCTGAATAACGAAGAGCGATGCCTGGTTGTTGATAGTTGTTTTAAAAGTCATCACGAAAAAATGCTTGAGCCATTTGCGCACTATCAACGCCTCCTAAACATTTACAAGGCACTTCAAATTCAAGGCTCAACTGCTTCAAACTACCTTTCAGGTCAATACATTGCAGACTTGTTGGTGTGGTACCACCTTGCATGGACGGGTGAAAGTATCCGCCGCAATAACCTTTTGGTTCGAACACTGTTAAATAAAGGAAGTCAATATACTTATGAGGAACGCAAAGAGTTATTTAAATTGATAGGTAATCTTATTGCAGAATTGATTCCACGATACAAGAGGTTGCAAGAGTCTGGCCAAATTGAAATTTCAAGCACCCCACATTACCACCCCATTTTGCCACTCCTTTTAGACTTTAAATCAACCCGTGACGCTCAACCTCTTGCACCATTACCCGTTTGTGGAAATTATCCCGGTGGACGACTGAGGGCTAAAGCACATATTGAATCTGCTAAAACATCCCATCAAAAACGTTTTGGTCAATCCCCATTCGGCATGTGGCCTGCAGAGGGTGCTGTCTCTCAAGCTGGATTATTGTTAATGGCTGAACATGGTGTAGCATGGACTGCCTCGGGCGAGGGGGTATTAGCAAACAGCTTAAAAAAATCTTCCGAGACAGGGACTATTCCCAGCCGAGCTGACTATTTGTTTAAACCATATTTAATTAACAATGGATCAAATGAAATTGTTTGTTTCTTTAGAGATGACAATTTATCCGACAAGATAGGTTTTGAATATGCAAAATTAGATGCTAGTCAAGCAGTAGGAGATTTCATAGAGTCACTGGAAGCCATCCATGAAGGCAATGAATCGGGACACCACCGGATTGTGAGTGTAATTTTAGATGGCGAAAATGCTTGGGAATATTATCCATACAATGCTTTCTATTTTTTAAATGAGCTCTATCAAGCCCTTACTGACCATCCAGATATTGAAATGACAACATTTAAAGATATTATTGAACGCGCTAAACATGACAATAAAATTGATATACCCCATTTATCTCAAGTAACCGCTGGTAGCTGGGTTTATGGCAGTTTTAGTACATGGATAGGTTCAACAGATAAGAATTTAGGATGGGATCTTTTATGCGATGCGAAGAAACAATTCGATCTTGTGATGCAGTCCGGGTTGCTTAATCAATCTGAAATTGCAGCTTGTGAGCGTCAGCTTTCGATTTGTGAGGGCTCTGATTGGTTTTGGTGGTTTGGTGACTATAACTCTGCTGAAAGTGTCGATAGTTTTGACCGGCTGTATCGTCGAAATTTGAGCAATTTATATCGTTTGCTAAAGCTTCCAGTCCCTCAGATACTTAATCAATCCATTAGTTGTGGAGCTGGAGACCCAGCTGTTGGAGGAACAATGCGACGAGGCCAAGAGGAATAGTGGATAGCTATGTCGCCCTTATTAGATAGAAGACGCGCGGGGGTTTTGCTCCACATCAGCTCGTTGCCTAATGGCGATTTAGGAGAAGATGCATTTCGTTTTGTAGATTTTTTAGCTAGGATTGGCGCTACAGTCTGGCAAACTTTACCACTCAATATAACTCACGCTGATGGATCACCTTATCAAGGTTTATCAGCCCATGCAGGTAATCCAGCATTTATATCCTTAAGAGGTTTGCAGAAGCAAGGATTGCTAACTGAGGAAGACCTAAATTTATCTTTGGATTGCGATGCATTAATCCAAAAAGCCCATCAGAACTTTCAACGTCATAGCTGCCCAGAATCGAAAGCTGATTTTATCTCCTTTTGTAAAGCACAAAGCTACTGGCTAGATGATTTCTCTCTATTTATTTCATTAAGAAAGCATTTCCAATTTGTTTGTTGGCATGATTGGCCCATTCACCTGAGATTGCATGAAGATAATTCAATTAAAAAAGCTCAGCTTGATTTTGCACATGAAATCGCTTTAATAAAATTTACACAGTACCTTTTTTTTAAGCAATGGCACGCTTTAAAAGTCTATGCTAACAGCAAAAATATTGCCTTATTTGGCGATATTCCATTGTTCATTTCTTACGACAGTGCAGATGTTTGGTCCCAATCCCACCTATTTAAACTGGATGAAAATTTAAATATGACTGTTGTTGCAGGGGTTCCTCCCGACTACTTTTCATTAACTGGTCAGCGTTGGGGAAATCCACATTATTGCTGGAAAACTATGCAAGCTGATGGATTCCAATGGTGGTTGAATAGAATTCGCACACAAAATGAAATGTTTGATATGGTTCGAATAGATCACTTTAGGGGGCTACAAGCTGCTTGGGAAATTCCCGTAAATAAGCTCACAGCAATTTATGGTAGTTGGGTAGAAGCGCCTGGTGAAGAATTATTGCAAACTATCAAAAGCCATTTTCCGTCATTAACACTAGTTGCAGAGGACTTAGGTATTATCACGCAAGAGGTCGATGCTTTACGAGAGAATTTTAATTTACCAGGTTTGAAAATACTGCAGTTTGCTTTTGATGGAAATCCCGACAACCCATATTTACCTGAGCAATTTACAGAAAATAGTGTTGTATATACAGGGACGCATGATAATGACACGACACTGGGCTGGTTTTCAAGCTTAAATGATGAACAAAAGCAACTTTTTTATAGTTATCTAAAAGTGCATTTCGGCTTAGATCAACAAACTGTCAAAATCCCTCAATCATTAATAGAAATTGCATTTGCTTCGAAAGCGTGTCTAGCAATTATTCCTATGCAAGATATTTTGCGTTTAGGGAATGAGCATCGGATGAATACACCTGGTACGATTGAAAAAAATTGGCAGTGGCAATTTGATTGGTCTCAGTTAACCAGCGAAATTGAAGAAGATTTCGTTGAAACGATTAAGAAATATCATCGCAACCATTAGTCTGAAAGGGAAATCGTTTTGAGCTTAAAGATTGGTATAGATGTCGGCGGCACTAACCTTCGTATAGGTGTTGTTCGAGGTCTTGAAATTATTGATAAAAAAAGCTTTAGAGCAGATTTTTCTTCTATTTTTAGTGAGAACTCGGCTGACATAGCTTGTAACACAATTGTCGAAATTTTATGTGAAGGATTATCAGATATACTTAAAAGACATGAAGGGATATCTTCAATTGGTATAGGATTTCCAGGATTTATTGATCCTCAATCTAGGTCAATTCTATCTTCACCCAATTTACCTGGATTGAATAATTTTGATTTAGCAAAAACTTTACATGAAAAAATTCACCTCCCCGTTCAAATCGAAAATGATGCATTAGCTGCAACATACGGTGAATACTTATTAAATAACATTTCTTCATCAAATGGATTGATATATATAGGACTCGGAACTGGTGTAGGTGGCGGTTTAGTATTAAAAGGGCAAGCTATTGCAGGGGAGCATGGATTTGCAATGGAAATTGGCCATATCATTATCCATCCCAATGGTCGAATTTGTGGCTGCGGCAATCGTGGGTGCCTGGAGCAATATGCCTCTGCAACCGGAATTTGTAAGAGCTATTCTGAATTGGAAGAACGTCATATTTCCGCAGATGAAATTGCTAAACAAGCAAAATTAGGAGATTTATCTGCACAGCAAGCTTATGTTATTGCTGCAAGATCATTAGCCCAGGCAATAGCACACATTCTAAAAATCATCGATGTTGAGCGTGTCATCATAGGGGGTGGAGTAACTAAATCTTGGGACTTGATGCAATTAGACTTTAATGAACAACTCAACCTTGATCTCATAAAAGTTCTGAGGGGAAAAGTACAAATTGACATTTCTAACTCTCAAGATCAGGCTGGTATTATAGGTGCATCATTTATAGGTTTTATCTCGTGTGAAAAAGTCTCGCAATTAATTCGACCTTAACTAACTCATGATACAAACCACCCCAAACCGCACTGAAAAATTCGTTTGCTTTAAGACAAAATAAAAGAGGGCATTGCAGTGACAAACCCTCTAAATTTTATAGAATTTTTTCAACCAGTTATTTTGGCTTATATTAGACTTCTCCGATTTAATTTAATCGGAATCTAATTTCCAAATGTTATCGGCATACTCTCGAATACTTCTATCACTAGAAAACTTTCCCATACGTGCAACATTTAATATTGCACGGCGAGACCATTCCTCTTTATCCTTATAAAGTCCACTCACATGCTCTTGCGTTTGGATGTAACTTGCATAATCTGCCAATAACAAATATTGATCTCCTTTATTGAGCAAATTATCAAATATTGCTTGATATCGCCCCGGTTCCTCAATTGAGAAGTAACCAGAAGTAATCATATCTAATGTTTCTTTAAGTTCAGGGTTTGAGTTGTAATAGTCCCAAGGGTTATAGCCATTAGATTTAGTTACTGAAACCTCGTCAGCCTTTAAGCCGAAAATGAAAATATTTTCATCTCCAACCTCTTGCATGATTTCAACGTTTGCACCATCTAAAGTACCTATAGTTAGTGCCCCATTTAATGCCATTTTCATATTACCCGTGCCAGATGCTTCGGTACCAGCTGTAGAGATTTGCTCAGACAAATCACTTGCGGGGAATAGAAGCTCAGCAGCAGAGACGTCATAGTTGGGGTAGAAAATCACTTTAAGTTGATCACCAACTGCAAGATCTTCATTAATTATTGCTGCGACATCATTAATCAAACGAATGATCAATTTTGCCATCCAGTAACCTGGCGCAGCTTTACCACCAAAAATAACCACACGTGGAACAGCATTTTTAGCTTGCCCTTTGCGAATGCGATTATATAAAGTGATGACATGCAAGATATTCAGTAATTGACGCTTATATTCATGGATACGTTTAATTTGTATATCAAACATACTATTTGGATTTATTTTTATCCCCATCAACTCCTCAATCTTATTTGCTAATTTCACTTTATTTTTATGTTTAACTTTTCGAAAAGCTTTTCTGAATTGCGCATCTTCTGCTAATGGAGTGAGCAGTCTTAATTTATCTAAATCTCGTTGAAATTTCTTACCAATAACTTTCTCTATTAACAGAGTTAATTCAGGGTTACATTGGTTTAACCAACGGCGAGGAGTTATTCCATTAGTTACATTGGCAAACTTATTAGGAAAAATTCGATGAAAATCAGCAAATAGTGTCTTCTTTAGCAAATCGCTATGTAATGCAGCAACTCCATTTACTTTAAAACTCCCAATTACAGCCAGATGTGCCATGCGCACACTTCGACCATTGGTTTCGTCAATAATAGAAACACGACGAAGCAAATCAGAATCTCCCGGAAACTGATGATTGACCTTTTCTAAGAATGTATGATTGATTCGTAAAATAATGGCCAAATGACGAGGTAATAAAGTATTGAATAAATCTAATGACCAGGTTTCAAGTGCTTCAGGCATTAAAGTATGGTTGGTATAGGCAAAAATCTTCTCCGCCAAAGACCAAGCAAAATCCCAATCAAGTCGATGAATATCTACTAACTGATACATCATTTCTGCAACAGCAATTGCAGGATGTGTATCGTTAAGCTGAATTACAATTTTGTCAGGAAGCTTTGTCCAATCATCATGCTTTAACAAAAAACGATGCAGAATATCTTGTATAGATGCAGACACGAAGAAATACTGTTGTTTGAGGCGTAACTCCCTTCCTGATGCAGAAGCATCATTTGGATATAGCACCTTGGAAATGCTTTCGCTGGCATTGCGTCCTTCAACAGCGAGCTCGTAGTTTCCATCATTGAATTGGTTTAAATTAAACTCTTTAGCTGATTTTGCGGACCACAATCTTAAAGTATTTACTGTTTGCGTAGCGTATCCTGGAATGGGAACATCGTAAGCCATAGCAACCACCGAATCAGCATCTATCCAATGGCTCTCAATACTTGACCCGTTTTCAAATTCAACCACTCGACCATAGAAGTTCACCGTATATATACTCGCAGGACGCTGAAATTCCCATATATTTCCATAACGTAACCAATTATCTGGATTCTCTATTTGTTGACCATTATCAATAGATTGCCTAAACATTCCATATTCATAGCGAATACCATAACCCATACCTGGAATATCCATTGTCGCCATTGAATCTAAAAAACAAGCCGCCAATCTACCCAACCCGCCATTTCCTAAAGCTGCATCATGCTCCCATTCAACTACATTCTCGATTTTATGGCCAAGCGCATTTAAACCTTTTTTAATTTCAGTATCGACACCCAGATTAAGCGATGCGTTTGATAGCATCCTTCCAATCAAAAATTCTAATGAAAGATAATAAATTCTCTTAGGATCTTCCTCGGCATATTTCTCAACTGTTTTAACCCAGCGCTCAATGACATGATCACGAACTGTGTAAGCTGTCGTAGAATACCAGTCTCGAGGTGTTGCAACCTGTTCTGTTTTAAAAATCGAATACACCAAATGACTTTGCAGGGCTTTTTTAGCAGAAGTTTTTGCATTACTAATATTAGTAATTGTTGATTTTGTTTTAGACATGATTTGTTCCATTTAAAATTCCAAAAAACTAATTTATATATATAAAAACTATATAACAAAAATTGATAAAATTCAGTTACTTAATTATGGGTTGTATACCTCAGATGTATAACAATCATATATGGATATTTATGTTCTTAAGCTAGTAAAAAAATAGTGTGTTAAGACTAATCAAAGTTATTTTCGCAAAACAAACCATGGATCAGAACATGGACTATAGAAGTTATTGGAAAAGATGATTAATCAAATGCTTTTCTGGTATTGAATTTTGGTGGAAATAATTGGCGTCCCCAAGGGGATTCGAACCCCTGTTGCCGCCGTGAAAGGGCAGTGTCCTAGGCCTCTAGACGATGGGGACA
>JALRJJ010000012.1 GCA_023255095.1 bacterium | reverse complement strand
ATTTTTTGATTTATATAAAAGATGGTTTAAATCATTAAATAAATCTTCTTTTTCTAAAAAATATACTTGCAATCTAGTGGAAGAGATATTCTTTGGAAGAAAAGCACTTTTAGCAGAGCATTGATAAGAATTACCATCAAGATCAAAAAGAATTTCTTTTAAACGAATAACTTCTCTTAAAATATATTTTCTTTCACTTATGAAACCATATTTAGGCATTAGACATCTAACATCGTATCCAGACTCTTGAAGAAAAAGAGGGAAAGAGTTAGAGAATTGGGAGAGTTTTGAAACGGAAGCAAAGGGTTCCATTTCTGAAGTAACGTAAAAGATTTTTTTATTCATCATTTTGACCATGGGAAGTTAATTAAATGAGTCAAAACTTCAAACCTATTATTTAAGATTAATTTTTAGAAATTGACGTAATAATGCCAATCATTAAATAGCATAATAAAAGAAAAGATCCACCAGCAGAAATAAATGGAAATGGCAAGCCTTTTACTGGTAATAAACCTATTGTCATTGCAGAGTTAATGAAAATATGCGATAAAAAAATTGAGGTGAATCCTATGATAACTAAACTAGAAAAATAATCAGAAATTTTAAAAGCAACATCCAAGAGGTTTTTAATGAAATGAAAAGCAATAATCATCAATATTAAAATTCCAACAAATCCTAATTCTTCTGCTATGACTGATAAAATAAAATCAGATTCTTGAACAGGTAAAAATTTGAGTTGAGTTTGAGATCCGAGCTGCCACCCTTTACCCCAAAATCCTCCAGAACCAATTGCAGTAATACTTTGTATTATGTGATAAGCTGAACCCATAGGGTCAAGATCAGGGTTTAAGAAAGTTAAAATTCTTTCTTTTTGATATTCGGCTAAACTATTCCAAAATATTGGAGTCAAAAGTCCTGCAAAAATGTTAGAAAAATAAAGGAAAGTTTTTTTTGTAAGACTTACTTCAAAGGTCAGAAAAATAATGAACATAACCACTGCCCACAAATAGAAAAAAACCAAATTTGAAGCAGCGATAATTGTAATAAATGGGGCAATCATCAAAAAAACTGTAAAAGTATTTACTCCAGACCATAATAACATAGGAATTAATGGAGCAAAAATAATAATTGCAGTTCCTAAATCTGGTTGTTGCAGAACTATAAAACAAGATAACAAAGTTAATAGAGTCGGAAAAATAATTATTCTTGACTCTTTAACTTCAAGGTGATGATTTGATAAAAATTTAGCAACTATTAATACTGTTGTTAGTTTTAAAAACTCAGATGGTTGAATATAAAAAAACCCAAAATCAATCCATCGATAAGTAGATTCAACCTTAGGAAGTAAAAAAGGAATAAAACAAAGTATATAGGATAAAATATAGATTATTGAAGAGTTATCATGAATAAATTTTATTTTAAAATCCTTAACAATAAAAAAAATTATTAATGAAAAGATTATAAAAGTGAGTTGTCTAATAAATGGGCTATTCGAAGAAAGGGGGTTGTTCGAAATACTGTAAAGAGTTAAAAGGCTAAAAACTGTTAAGATTAAAATAGAAATAAAAATATTTATAAAGTTTTTTTGGTTTTTACCGAGCTTATTCAGCATTTGAACTAACCATAAGATTTTTGTTATAAACTATTTTTTTTATTATTTCTCCTGCAATTGGAGCTGCTACCGCTCCTCCCCCTCCTCCATTTTCAACTAAGACAACGAGAGAATAAATTTCATCATTCTTTACAAAATAGCCGATATACCAAGCATGAGGCTCCCCTTGCGAATTTTCAGCGGTACTTGTTTTTCCAAAAGACTGAAGACTACTATCTTCAACTTTTGCTCTCCACCCTGTACCAGAATTTTTGTTCACTACATCATATAAAGCATTTTTCAAAATTCTCCATGAATCGTTTGTAATGCCAAGATCAGTATAAAAAGAATTCGATTTATCTTTATTAAGTTTTAAAATAGGTACATCTTTTCCAGAAAGAGCAATAATATTTATGAATTTTAGCGCTTGAATAGGAGTGATTTGAATATCTCCTTGTCCCAAGGTCATATTTAAAAGAACTCCTCTTTCAGACCAACCCCATCTTCCATATGTGTTAGTGAAAAATTTACTATCAGGTATTAAACCTATTTTTTCATTTGGCAAATCTATTTTCGTTAAATCATTAAAACCAAAATCTCTAGCAGTTTTTACCCAGCTATCAAGATTTAAAAGTTGAACAGTTTCATAGAAATATACATTGCAAGATTGAGCGATTGCTGAAAATAAGTTTACTACACCATGACCTTCCTCTTTCCAACAATTAAAAACTAATGAACTACCGGGAGGCGAATAACTACCTGCACACAAGAGTTCATCTTCAGGATTAATTTTTTTCTGTTCTAGTAAATTAAGTACAGTGATGACTTTTAATTGAGAACCTCCTGGATAGAGCCCAGAGATAGATCTATTTAGTAAAGGGTTATTCTTATCAGAAATGATTGATTTCCATTCATCGCTATCTGTTTCACCTCTAAAAATATTCAAATCATATGATGGGTTACTGACCATTGATAATATTTCTCCAGTTCGAACATTAGAAGTGATAATAACTCCTGGTTTATCACCTAATAACTCCCTAGAAAAATCTTGAAGTTCAGAATCAATTGTCAAATTTAAATTTTTACCAGGATATGCAAGCTTATTTTCTAAAGTTAAATTATTAATTTCCCTTCCATAAGTATCAACTTCAATATATTCGATTCCCTTGGAGTATCTTAAATCATTTTCATACTGCTTTTCTAATCCTTCCCAACCAACAAGCTCTCCAGCTCTGTAAATCTTTTCAGAATCTAAGTTTTTTATATACTCTTTATCAATCTCACGTAAATATCCTAAAAAATGATCATTCTTACTTTTTGAATCATACAGTCTTTCATCAAACCTTTCATACTGAAAACCAGGGAAATCCAACCTCATTTCTTCAATTTTGACAATCTCCTCAAAAGTAAGATTTTTAGCTATAATTGTAGGTAAAAATCTTCCCCTATTATATTTTTTGAATCTTTTTTCCAATTCGTTAACAGGAATATTTATAATTTGCGAAATCTTTAAAAACTGTTCATCTTGATTCTTCATTTCATAAGGTGTAACAGTTAATATGTAAGTTGGGAAATTTTCTACTAGAATTTTACCATCTCTATCAAGTATTAATCCTCTTGGAGCATATGTCGTTCGAGGTTTTACTCTATTCACCTCCGATTTTGAATAATGGGTATTAAAATCTATTACCTGAATTTGGAAATATCTTAAAATTAAAATAGTAATACAAAAAAACAGGATGAAATAAAGTGTCCTGTAATGAAAAATATCAGCTCTATTTTCAATTTTGAGCATTCAAAATCTCATTTTTCAAAGATAATAATCTGTCAAGAATTAACCCAACAAAAATTGTGTAAATACATATGTAAATTGGACTTAAAATAAATTTGAG
>JALRJJ010000105.1 GCA_023255095.1 bacterium | reverse complement strand
AGTAAAACCCGACAAAACATATCAAAATTCATATAACAATAGTCCTTTTCAAGTCTCTCAATTAAAAATTGAAAATGAACGTGTAGAATATTTTGCAGATGGAAACTATTATAATCCTAGTAACTTATTTTTCTTTGGTTCTGATTTTGTATCTTTACCCAATAATGCATTAATTAATTTTTCTAACATATCTCTCTAACTCCCTGTAAATAACATTAAAGAATGAATGGTAATTATATTGCTTCTATTTAATGATGCAAGTATTTTGTTATTAGAAACTAAAGTTCATAGATTTTTTCTCCATCCACAAATGTATGGCTCACTCTTCCTTGAAGTTCATATTCGAATGGAATATTTTTCCCTGACGTTTTAATTGAGCTTTGTGATGGAATCCAGCTTAGAGATTCGTCATATAAACAAAAATCTATATTGGCGCATTTATTAAGATCATATTTTTTATTGTTTAAAATTTTATATGGCTCCAAACTAATTTTTGAAAGTAACTTCGTAATATTAATTTGTTGATCTTGTGCAATTTTAAATATCAATGGTAGAAACGTTTCAAAGGATGATGCTCCAGGCTCTGATTCTTCGAAAGGCAGCATTTTTTTATCTAGATCCACTGGGCAGTGATCTGATGAAATAGCATCAATTACATCATTTTCAATATTATTAAAAATTTCTTTTTGGTCAATTTTTGATCTTAATGGGGGAACTAGATGATAGTTGGTGTTGTACCCATCAATATCCTGCTCACTAAATAAAAGCTGATTGATAGAGACATCACAGGTTACATTAATATTTTCATTTTTTGCCTTTTCAATAATTTCAAGCGACTCTTTACAGGAAATTTTGGATAAATGAATTTTTGTACCAATGTCTTTTGATAAGGCAATATATTTTAAAATTTCAATAATTTCTGAATTTCTATTTGATCCTTTCAAGCCAAGCCTAGTCGCAATTGAACTTTCATTTGCATAAGTATTTTTTGATAAGTAATTTTCAGTTGGACGCAAAAATAGAGTAAATCCAAAAGTTTTGGCATATTCAAAAGCCCTTAAGAGAACTTTGGTATCTATAATGGGTTTTTCAGCTTGTGAAAATCCGATAGCCCCAGCGTCAAATAACTCTTTCATTTCCGACAACTGTTCTCCGGCTAAATTTTTTGTTATTGCCGCAAATGGTTTAATGTTGATTGGAAAGATTTTATTTGCTTTTGATATAAGATCCTTTATTAGACTAGGCTCATCAAGAACTGGGTCGGTGGCTGGCTGGCAACATACATTAGTAATCCCCCCAGCAATCGCAGCGGATATCTCTTGATCTAATATTGACCTATGCTCCTCACCAGGAGTTTTAAGATTTGAATATAGATCTGTTATTACAGGAACTAATAATTTATTAGCACCATCGATAATTTGACATTTCTTGTCATTATTATTTTTATTGTATGAGAAGTTTTCAATCTTGCCTTTGCTGATATAAATATTCTGATTAGTTTGTATTTCGCTATTAGAATCAAAAACATTAATATTTTTGATGAGGTATTTCATTTTTTCTCCATCAATAAAGACATAACAGCCATTCGAATTGCAATTCCAAAACTGACCTGAGGAAGGATCACAGCCTTATTGGAGTCTGCAACTGAGGATTCAATTTCAACCCCACGATTCATTGGGCCTGGGTGCATAATAATGCAATCAGGATTAGCCAGATCAACTCTTTTTGATGTTAAACCATATGTTTTGAAATATTCTTCTTGGCTTGGAATTAATGCACTATCCATCCTTTCTTTTTGTAACCTAAGCATCATGATCACGTCTACATCCTTAACTCCATGATCAAGATTATCAAAAGGGATTACCCCAAGATCTTTTACACCATAAGGCATTAGAGTTTGCGGCGCTATCACTCTTATTTCTGGTACACCAAGAATATTCAGCGCATTAATTTCGGAACGAGCAACCCTAGAATGCTTAATGTCCCCGACAATTGCAATTTTTAATTTTTTAAAGTCTTTTTTATAGTGTCTAATTGTAAATGCATCTAGCAATCCTTGGGTTGGATGTGAATGATAACCATCACCTGCATTAACAACTTTAATATTTTTATTGATATGTTTTGCTATGAAATGAGCAGCACCCGACTGGTTATGTCTAATCACAAACATGTCAGCATGCATTGCTATTAAATTATTTATCGTATCAAGAATAGACTCACCTTTTGATTGTGATGAGGTACTTACATTAAGGTTAATAACATCTGCTGAAAGTTTTTTTGCTGCAATTTCAAAAGTGGTTCTGGTTCTAGTGCTATTTTCAAAAAATAAATTACAAATTGTTTTTCCGTTTAATAAATCAGTTTTTTTGACATTGTTATTTTCAAGATCTAAAAATGAATCAGCTCTAGCGAAAATTTCTTCAATAATTTGTCTTGAGAGACCCTCAATACACAACAAATGTTGAAGTTGTCCGTTATTTAATTGAATGTTATGCATTTGAAGACCTTAGTTGTTTATCAACTTCATTGAAGTGCGATTGCAATATAATGTCTGCAGCTATTTGGTCAACAAGAGAGATATTGTTTTTTTGTTTTTTATTACCCAGATTTTTAATTAACTCTTCAGCAGATGTTGAGCTGTAATTTTCATTCACAAAGAAAATGGGCAGATTTATATTTTTTTTGATTTCTTTTGCTGCATTTAAACAAAACTTTGTCGTTTCATTAGAGCTTGAATCTTGATTTGATGGCAGTCCAAGAACTAAATATATTGGCTGCCATTCGTTAACAAGTTGTTTAATTTTGTCTATTCGCTGATTTTTATTTTTTGAATAAAAAGTAACCAGGTTTCTTGAAGTTTTAAGGACGTTATTACCAACCGCTACACCAGTTTTTTTTATACCCAAATCAAATGCAAGCACTGATCCTTTTTTTTCATTTATTTCTTTAAGATCATAATTATTTAATTTCGTCATGATTTAAAAAAAAGGGTGGGGAAGGGTTTAAGAAAACCAAAGTTGAATTTAGATTTTTTGTAGGTGTATTTCAACGCATTGAATAATAACACAATTTTATTTTTCTATAAATTCTTTTACCTCTAAACCAAAACCCATCATGCTAGGCATTTTCCTGGGTGATGCTAATAGTTTCATATTTTTTATGCCAAGATCAACCAGTATTTGAGAGCCAATTCCATAATTTCTCAGATCATTTTCTTTATTTTTTGGCTGCTGGTCTAGATCACCAATTTTCTTCAGATTAGCTGAAGAGCCATAATTGAGAAATAACATGACTCCATTTTTTTCTTTAGATATTTTTTTAAAAGCTTCATTAGGCGTCCATGAATGTTTGTCATTTTTTACAATAAAGTCGAGAATAGTTAATGGCTCATGCACTCTCACCATGACGTCATCATTGGGATCAATTTCTCCTTTAACAAAAGCTAAATGAATACTATTAGAAATTTTATCTTTATAGGTAATAAGTTTAAACTCTCCAAAAGCAGTTGAAACAACATCCTCTTCAGTTCTTAAAATAAGTTTTTCTTTTTTTCTTCTATACTCAATAAGGTCAGCAATGGAACCGATTTTTAAATGATGTTTTTTTGCAAAATCTTTTAGATCATCGAGACGAGCCATCGATCCATCATCATTGAGAATTTCACAAATAACCCCATAAGGTTGAAATCCTGCGATTTGCGACAAATCACAACCAGCTTCTGTATGACCTGCTCGATATAGAACTCCACCTGAATGTGATATTAATGGAAAGATATGTCCAGGCCGAACAATACTATTTTTTGTTGCATTAGGATGAATGGCAGCTTTGACTGTAGTTGATCGATCGCTAGCTGAAATTCCAGTCGTTACTCCATCAGCAGCCTCTATGGAAACAGTAAAATTAGTTCCTAGTTTTGCTTCATTCTCTTGCACCATTAACGGTAGGTTTAACTGGCGTGCTTTTTCTTCAGTGAGTGTTAGACAAATTAATCCTCTACCAAATTTAGCCATAAAGTTGATAATTTCAGGTGATACATTATCAGCTGGAATAAACAGATCACCTTCATTTTCCCGATCCTCATCATCAACCAGGACTACCATTTTTCCTAACTTAAGGTCTTCAATTATCGATTCAATATTATCTAACATAATTTAACCATTTAATGCATAGCGAGCAAGCATATCAATTTCAAAATTAAATTGATCATTTATTTTATTATTCTTAAATGTTGTGTGCTCTATTGTATGAGGAATAAGATTAAGGAAGAAATTGTTTTTATCAACTTTGTTTACTGTCAGGCTAACTCCATTTATCGCAACTGAGCCTTTAGGGGCTATAAATTTTTGAAATTGGCTCGGAATCTCCATAACCCAAATTTGCGAATCAGATGCTTTTTTTATGTCTTTTAAGATAGCTTTTGAGTCAATATGACCAAAAACGAAATGGCCGCCAACTTTATCTCCAATTTTTAATGACTCTTCCAAGTTAACTTCTTGATGCAAATAAAAAGGAACTACTTTTGAAAGTGTCTCTTGGGACAAGTAAAAATCAAGGGAATTGTCAGTAAAATGTGTTACGGTCAGACATGCCCCATTGACACAAATGCTATCACCAAGCTC
>JALRJJ010000058.1 GCA_023255095.1 bacterium | reverse complement strand
AGTAAATTTACATATGAAAAATAAAAATAAAACTTCAAAATGCAATTGTAGCTGCGAAGAAAATATCAGCAAATCGAGAAGAAAATTCCTTAGGAATGCAGCTCATATCACCATAATCGGTGGTACTGCTTTTGTTCTAGAAGCTTGCGGTTCTAGCAGCTCTTCTCCAACTGGACCAACTGATCCAGGAGACGGAGGTGGAAATGGTGGTGGTTCTGGTGGTGGAGGAAATACGGGTACAGGATATGAGTACAATTCTTCTACTGGAATTATTACAATAGATATTTCAAGAATTTATACATCTCTTCAAAATACAGGAACCGCTATTGCTCTTTCTGCGTCAAACACTTTTGATAATCGAGGCTTGATTGTGATACGATCTGGACCATCTACGATTACTGCGTTATCAAGAAGATGTACTCATCAAAGTAATACCGTCAATGTTAGCGCTAATAACTTATTGTGCCCTAGTCATAATTCAATATTTGATTTTAATGGGAATGTAATATCAGGTCCTGCAACCAGACCTTTGACTAAATATACTGCTTCTATCAGTAATTCTATTATTACAATTTCAAGCTCATAAAATTGTGCGGAGAGGGAGGGATTCGAACCCTCGATACCCTTACGAGTATAACACCTTAGCAGGGTGCCGCTTTCAGCCGCTCAGCCACCTCTCCAAGAAAGTGAAAATTTACATTCAGTTTTTTAGGAACTCGATAAAAAAGATATAATTTTATCTTTCAAAATATTTAAACCCTCTCCACTTACAGATGAAATAGGCCAAATATCTTCTTTAATCTTATTCCAAGATTTAGCATCTTTCTCCTGAGAAAAACTATCCATTTTTGTTTTAAGAATTAGACGCGGTTTTACAGTGAGCTCCTTATTAAAATTTCCCAACTCTTTTAAAAGTTGGTTGTAAGTTTTTTCAGGTGATTTATCATTGCAATCAATTAAAAATAGTAGAATTTTATTCCTTTCTATATGTCTTAAAAATTGATGACCTAATCCCTTCCCTTGACTTGCTCCTTCAATCAATCCAGGAATATCTGCAATAACAAAAGATTGATAGTCATTGTATTTAACAATTCCAAGATGCGGTTCTAAAGTTGTAAACGGGTAATCTGCAATTTTAGGTTTGGCGGTAGTCATCACAGACAATAAAGTACTTTTTCCTGCATTTGGAAATCCAACTAACCCTACATCTGCTAAGATCTTTAATTCTAGTTCTACCAATAATTTTTCTCCTAAAATACCCTCTTGAGCAAATCTTGGAGTTTGGTGAGTTGATGACTTGAAATGAAAATTACCTTTTCCACCTATTCCACCTTTACAGAGGACAACTTCTTGATTGTCTGAGACTAAATCTGCAAGAACAATTTTTGATTCAATATCTTTGATAAGCGTACCACAAGGAACTTCAATGATTAAATTTTGCCCGGATTTACCTGTACGTTTATTTGATCCACCATTAAGGCCATTTTGGGCCTTATACACTTTTTTGTAGCGAATGTCTTGCAATGTATGAAGGTTGGAATTGGTTTTAAGGATGATATCTCCTCCCTTGCCGCCGTCTCCTCCATCCGGTCCACCTTTATCTATATATTTTTCACGATGAAAAGTAATCGCCCCTTTCCCTCCATTACCTGCTTGAAGGGTAATTTTTGCATAATCAATAAACATGGTATCTAAATTTAGAAATTGTTGATGATTTCGTCACCAAACTCAGAACATTTGAGAAGAGTTGCTCCCTCCATAAGACGATGAAAATCATAAGTAACTCTTTTATTGGAAATTGCTTTTTCTAAACCATTTTCTATCAGATCTGCAGCATGATTCCAACCAAGATATCTTAACATCATTGCTCCAGAAAGAATCACTGATGATGGGTTGACCTTATCTAAGTTTGCATATTTTGGAGCAGTTCCATGAGTAGCTTCAAAAATAGCGTGACCAGACTTATAGTTGATATTCGCCCCAGGAGCAATTCCGATTCCTCCAACTGCTGCTGCAGCTGAGTCAGATATATAGTCTCCATTCAAATTCATTGTAGCAATGACATCATATTCATCGGGTCGAAGGAGAATTTGTTGTAAAAAAGCATCGGCTATAACATCTTTAATAATAATCTTTCCGTTTGCAATTGCATCTCTTTGGGCGTTTCGAGCTACCTTATCTCCATCTTTCTCCGCAATTCTATCATATTGTGCCCAAGTAAATACTTTATCAGAGTAGTTATTTTCTGCATGTTCATATGTCCATTTCTTGAAGTACCCTTCAGTGAACTTCATTATGTTTCCTTTATGAACTATTGTAACAGATTTACGATTCTGGTCAATTGCATATTGAATCGCTGCATCAAACAAACGAATCGAACCTTCTTTAGAAATGGGTTTAATACCTATTGAACTGGTCTCCGGGAAACGAATTTTCTGTTTTTGTCCTAACTGCCCCATTAAATCAATCACAGCCTTAGCTCCTTCGGAACCATTTTCAAATTCGATTCCAGCATAAACATCCTCAGTATTTTCTCTAAAAAGCACAAAATCTACTCTATTGGGGTCTAAAATCGCAGCAGGAGCCCCTTTGAACCACCTTACAGGTCTAACACATGCATACAAGTCTAATTCTTTTCTTAACGCTACATTTAAAGAACGAATACCGCCACCGATTGGAGTAGTTAATGGCCCTTTAATGCCAACTAAGTGGCTTCTAAGAATTTCTAATGATTCTACAGGTAACCATTCTCCTGTTAAGTTAAATGCCTTTTCACCACAATAAATTTCAAGCCATTCAATTGATTTCTCGCCATTATAAGCTTTGTTAACAGCTGCATCGATTACTCTTTGAGATGCTTTCCAAATATCTGAACCAATTCCATCTCCCTCGATAAAAGGTATGATTGGGTTATTAGAAACGTTTAATTTTCCATTTTGGATAGTAATTTTATCAGCCATTTTTTTGTCCTACTTTTTTCATTAATCTATCAGCAACATGAGAGGGTACATATTTTTCTAAATTAGTACTATATTGAGCTAATTCTCTTATAATTGTAGAATTTAAATGAAGAAACTTCTCTTTGGATACCATCAGAATGGTTGAGATATCACTATTTATTTCGTGATTAACATTTGCCATCTGAAATTCAAGTTCAAAGTCTGATACATGTCTTAATCCTCTAATAATTGCAATTGCACCTTGATCCTGTGCAAATTTCACAACAAGATTTTTTGGATTCGAAAAAACCTTAACATTTGGAATGTCAATAAAACATTCTTGAATCATTTCAGCTCTTTCTTCATGAGAAAAAAGTGGATTTTTGTGAAGATTATCGGAAACGCAGATTAATACCTCATCAAAAAGCCTTGATGCACGTTTAGTAATATCAATATGACCGTAGTGAATGGGATCAAAAGTTCCTGGATATACAATTTTTTTCATTTGTTCCAATATAGCAATTTACTGCCACCGAATTTAGCAATTTTATTGTATCCTTCAAGCGATTCATTTTCAGAACACTCCAATATAAAAACTCCTCCAGGATTCAATTTCTTCAATGATAAAGTTACAAGTTTATTTAAATCATATATTCCGTATGGAGGATCAGCAAAAATAATATCATAATCATCACATCGATTTAAAAACCTAAAAACGTCTCTTTGATAAATTTGAATACTATCTGAATCAAGATGAAGAATATTTTTTTTTAAATTTTTAATTGCATTTCGATCGATTTCAACGAGCGAAACATTTTTTGACCCTCTACTAAAAGCTTCAAAACTATTTATTCCAGAACCAGAAAATAAATCAAGAAATGATTTATTTTCTATTGCCCCCAAAGAATCAAATAGACTTTTTCTAACAATAGATTTAGTCGGCCTAAATATCTGATTTTTTGAAATATTAATTACTCTATTTTTTAGCGATCCACTTAAAATTTTCATTCAACAATATAAATTAAATAT
>JALRJJ010000009.1 GCA_023255095.1 bacterium | reverse complement strand
AATCGGTAGAAGCAGAAAATTATACGATTTACACTTTAGACGGCTGTGAATATGTTAGATTTGGATTTGGTCAGGCTTCCTGGGGAGGACACAAAGGAGATTGCAGCAATCCAATACACAAAGGACAACATCCTCATGTTTATATGTTTTTAGATTGAGAGCTTAATACCGAAAAGGAAAAAACTTTATTAACAGTGAGAAGTATTGAAATGAAAAGGAGCCAGAAGATACTTGGGATTGTCTCGACAAAGAACCATTTTGAAAGATAATCAAAATACAAACTAAATCCATTATTGGTAAATGTCTCTGTAAAGACATAATAGCTGGTTGTTGCAATAAGCCATTGAAGAGAAATCAATAAAAATAAGCCCAAATAAACTTGAAGAGATGAGAAACTAATTTCAATAGAGTTGATGTATCTACTCATCCAGAATAGCAGATAGTATGAAGCAATAAGTAGGAGATACCCAGGTGTGATGCAATTTGCAGATACTCCGTCATAAAGAATTGCGTAATTGTCTATCGCAACTGAAAGTAGAACGATACAATTTACATAAAAATATTTTCTGAGATATATGGCTGATAAGATGATGGCAGGTATCGTGAAATCAACCAGAGTATGACCTAGGATTGAAATACTGTTATGAGATCTAGTTAAAATTATCAAACCACAAATACTTATAAAGATGTATTTGTAAAAACTTGAATCGAATAATTCTGATTTCATCTTGTAATCATACTATTAATTAAAAAGAAAATTTTATAGATGCTGATATATCTCTGGCGATTAAACCTGGATAAATCTTATCATCATACAGCCAGGTGCCATAAGTTTCTTTAAATATATTTTTCACATCAAAAATAAATTCAGCATCGTTATTTATTAGGTATTTGTAATTGAAATCTGTGGAATTGAAAGCCTTTTGTTTTTGAGAGAAATTATTTAAAAAGTCTTCTTCTGCGAATGCCTTGCTTCTGTATTTATGACTGATCCGAATAGATGAAGCTTGACTGGGTTTCATATTTAATCCAAGGCTCAGATTATGTCTTGATACCATGGGTAAAAATTTACCTGAGTAGTTCGAATTCAAGTTCTCAGAGTCAATTTTTGCAATGATGTAAGCATAATTGAAATCAGTATTAATTCCATTATCTAATTGTGTTCTATTTTGTAATTCAAAGCCATATTTATGAGACTTATCCAAGTTGGTATTTTTATCGTTCGCAAAGTCATTAGCGCCACCAGGATTTGTCTTGTAAAGGTACATTTCATTCTGAATATTTGATCGAAAAATAGATATTTTGGTATTAGTATTTTGATTCAATAAATTTAGACCAATATTTATAGTATCTGTTGTTGTTGGTTTAATAAAACCTTTAAATAAATAATCATTAATATCCAAATCATAATGCATAAGATCATCAACAGAAGGAGAGGAGAAAGACTTATTGAGATTAGCAAACAAATAACTATCTTCGTTTAATTTTTTATTAATTCCTAGTTCATATGCAGACTCATGGAAATTTTTACTTTCATTGGTCGAGTTATTTTTGTATTGATAACTTATCTTTTCATTTCGAATGCCTGCATTCAACTTAATGTCATCAAAAGAGTATGAAACTTTTGAGAAAATTCCTAAATTATCTTTTGCTATAAACCCTGATGAACCCTCTCTTTCACCATCAGAGACATTAACGCCAGAGTGCACTTGGAGATTATTATTTGTATACTCAAGTGTAGAGTCTATTTTTTTTAAGTCATAATTCTCAATATACCTACTTCCCCACCATTGAAGGTAGTTAGTTTCTTTATCCTCATAAGATAGGTGATTTAGTAATTTCAATTGAGAGTCCAACTCAATTGTTTGTTCAAAATTAACCACCTGAGATCCAATTAATGATTGTGTGAAATTCCTATTTACATAATTTGCGAATGGATTACTGTTGAATTGCTCAAGGGTCTGAGTATTGGGATAGTTGTTTTTGATTTCATTTTTTGAGAATGAAATAGATGAATGGTTTATGGATTTATCACTTTTAGATAGAACAAAACTAAAATTTTGCTGATTACTTGAGTCATTCACACCAATTGGGTCACTGGAGGAATAACCATTGTGACTCCTATTACTACCTGACATACCAAGGTCGAATTTATCGATATTTTGAGTGAGATTAAATGATAATTCTTTAGCCCCATAGTTACCAGTTTTAATTTGTGAATAATTATTTGACTCTTTAGTAAAGATATTAATTACTCCAGCGCTTGCATTATCTCCAAATTGAATTGAACCAGACCCTTTGATAATTTCAATCTTTTCAATGCTATTTATGTCAATAATTGTTAAATTAGGTAAATCGTTGTCGATATTGTTGAGCTTTCTACCGTTTAGAAAAATAGATATGTGTTTAATTCCATTAGTTAAACCAAAACCACGAAGATCAACTTGTTGGGCAAATTTATTACCAGAACTAGGCACAAAGCTAACTGAAGAATGTTTGGTCAAAAAATCATATAAATCAACTGATGCAGATTTCTTGATATCGTCTTTTGTATAGACTTCATGAGCAAATGAAGAGTTGCTTGAATAATCTCCATGGAAGTTTGATTCAAGAATTACAGGGTTTAAATAGATAGGAATAGGTCCAATAGTAGCAAAAAGCTTTAAGGGTAATATTCCAAATAGTAAGACTAATCTATTAATGCGCATGTTTTAATAAGCGATAGAAAACATACAGCATTAACTGTATTTTTTTCTAACGCACCACCCATCGTAGTTGTTAAAAATTACCAAACCATGTATCGGACTTTAACCGTTGCGAGGGCAGTATTGGATTTTCACCAATTTCCAGAGGATTTAGCTTCGAACATTATACTTTAACGCAGTTTTAAAATTGCTAAGTAGAGACTATTCAAAGCAAAAAAATACAAGGTATTGATGTAAAATTCTGTGCTTTATTATTGATTTTTAATTGGAGATATTTTAATGAGTCAAGCCTACAATTTCAGTGCTGGTCCGGCGATGCTTCCTCGTGAGGTCTTGGAAAAAATGCAAAGCGAATTACTAGACTATGGAAAAGCAAAAGCCTCAGTTATGGAAATTTCGCATAGAGGTGCTGACTTTATGGAATTAGCGCAAAAATCTGAGCAAGATCTTCGTGATCTAATGGGTATTCCTAATAACTTTAAGGTGCTTTTTCTTCAAGGTGGCGCCTCAGCTCAGTTTTCTATGGTTCCTATTAATCTCTTAAGAGGTAAAAATATCGCAAGTTACGCTCATACTGGTCATTGGTCAAAGAAGGCTATCGCTGAAGCAGAAAGATATTGCGATGTTAATGTCGTGACTGATAGTTCTGAAAATAAATATACGGATATTGATGATTTTTCCAACTGGAATATTGATGCTAATTCTGCATATCTTCATTACACACCGAATGAAACAATTGCTGGCCTGGAGTTTGATTACACGCCAGAGGTAGATATACCGTTGGTTGCAGATATGTCTTCAACTATCCTTTCAAGACCCATAGATGTTTCC
>JALRJJ010000068.1 GCA_023255095.1 bacterium | reverse complement strand
AAATCCTCTGTCTATATCTATAGAGGTCTTAAATCGCGGACAAGAAAGATACAACATTTATTGTAGCGTTTGTCATTCACAAGTTGGAAATGGAAAAGGCATCATTACTCAATACGATTATCCTGTAATCCCAGCAAATCTTCATGATGAAAGAATACAAGGGCTTCCTGATGGAGAAATTTTTAATACAATTGTCTATGGTTTGAGAAGTATGCCAGCCTATGGATATCAAATTAAAAATGAGGATGTATGGTCTATTATACATTATGTAAGGGCTTTACAAAAAAGTCAAAATACTTCTGTAGATTTGTTAACAAAGGAAGAATTAAATCAATTAGGTAATTAGAAATGAATATCGACCCAAAAAACTATACATATACTATTGATAATAACCGCAATAGACAGATTTTTTTCTTAGGTATAATTTTAATTTTAGTCTCAGTATTAATGGGTTACAAACATCAAGAATTTTACTTTTCCTATTTAACCTCTTATTTCTTTTGGTTAAGCATTGCTTTAGGTGGAATTTTCTTTACTTTAGTCCATTATGCTTTTTCAGCTGTATGGAGTGTTTCAATCAGAAGAATCATGGAAAACACCATTATTGTTATTCCAATTATGACAATATTATTTATTCCGATATTGATTGGAATGGAAAGCCTTTTTTCTTGGATGCCTACAAATCCAAAATGGAGTATTCCTGGAAGCTTTGAAGCAGATCATTTAATACAGCATAAATTATCATTTTTAAATCAGGAATTCTTTTTAGTAAGAGCGGCACTTTACTTTTTATTATGGAATTTTATTGCTGTTTATATTTATAAAAAATCAATTAAAAATGACTCTATTGCTAACAATAGTGATCTAGATAAATTAAGATTATTTTCAATGAGCCCGCTTGGAGTTCTTTTCTTTTTATCATTAACATTCGCAGGTTTTGATTGGCAAATGAGCTTAGATCCTCACTGGTATTCTACGATGTTTGGAGTTTATACTTTTGCTGGTTCTTTTCTAGCCTTCTTAGCATTTTTAACTTTTACCATCATTCATTTACAAAGTAAGGGTTATTTAAAGAATATTGTTACCTCTGAACATTACCACGATTTAGGAAAGTACTTGTTCGCTTTCACAGTTTTTTATTGCTATATAGCTGGAGCCCAATTTTACTTTATTTGGTATAGTAATATTCCTGAAGAAACAATTTGGTACTTGCATAGATGGGTTGGTTCTTGGAAAATTATTAGTATCCTTCTTATTGTTGGAAAGTTCTTTATACCATTCTTTTCTTTAATTTTTAGAGCATCGAAAAGAAATCTTGGACTTTTAAAATATATGTCATTGTGGATAATCTTTATGCATTATATCGATATTAATTTTATCATAATGCCAACTTATCATCATCACGATTTTCATTTTGGTATTTACGATTTGTTAGTTTTATCTGGAATAGGATTGGTATTTATTTCTTCTTTTAGAAATAGACTTTCACAAAATCCTTTGATTCCAGTAAATGACCCTGAATTAATAAATTCAATAAATCATAGGAATCACTAATGGAAAATAATGGATATGAAAAAAGAGATATACCAGTCAAACCTTTGGTAATTGGCGGTATTTCCTTCATTTTAATCGTAGCTGTAACCCTCTTTTTACTTTTTGAATATTATGTTCGAGTTATGGATAATTCTGTCTATGATTTTAAACTTAGCAAAAGATCCAAAAAATTAATTGAACTTAGAGAATCAGAAAAAGAAACTTTATCATCATATAAAATTATTGATGAAGAGAATGGAGTCTATCAAATTCCAATTGAGCGCTCAAAAGAATTATTAATTAATGAAGCTTCAAAATAGATTATCTTATCTGATAATTTTATTTGTTTCTTTTTTATTTACACAAACAGTAAAAAAAGAATTTCCTAGCGAACAACCTATCAATGTTATTGAGAAGCTGGGCAACAATATTCCTTTAAACTTAGAATTCATTAATTCCGATGGCTCTCTAATAACAATAGGAGATATAATAGATAATGGTATCCCCACAATTATTACTTTAAATTATTTTGAATGTCCCATGCTTTGCACTTTGGTTCTTAATGGACTTTCTGATGCAATCAAGAATAGCGATTTAATGCTTGGAAAAGATTTTCAGGTTATTACATTAGATCTTAATCCTAATGAACCACTTAATTTAATTCAAGAAAAGAAAGAAAATTACTTAAGTACTCTTAATGATAATATAGATGATAATTCTTGGTATTTTTTAAAAGGGACTAATCAAAATATTACGTTACTCGCAGATATTTTAGGCATCGAATACTACTATGATTCAAATAGAGATGAGTATATGCATCCTGCTGTAATTACATTTGTTGATTCTGGATCAAAAATTACTAGGTATCTATATGGTATCGTTTATCCTAGTTTAGATTTTAAGCTAGCAATATTAGAGACTGGACAGGGTAAAATTGGATCTACTGTAGATAAAATCCTTTTGTACTGCTATCATTACGACCCTTACAAAAATACTTATACACTTTTTGCTACCAATTTTATGCGTTTAGGAGGTATATTCACTATCATTTTCCTAGCAATAATGTTAGTAAAACTTTGGAAAAATGATACTTTAATTGAAAGAAAAAATGATTGATAGACTAAACGAATTTTTTTTCCCGAAGCAAGTTTCAACATTTGCCAGTGATATCGACAACCTTTTTTATTTTATTTTTTATTCTTCAGTAGTTTTAATGGCCATAGTTGTCATTGGAATGGTTGTTTTTTCTATAAAATATCGCTTTAAAAAAGGGGATAAAGTTCGATTAACCAGTAGCAAAGATCATGATAATATTCTTGAGTCGCTATTTTTTATTATCCCTCTAATTTTAGTATCAATTACTTTTGTTTGGGGTATTAGATCATATTTAAAAATGATAATCGTTCCAGATGATGCCATTGAAATAAAAGTTACCGGCCAGAGCTGGTTTTGGACATTTGATTACCCTGAAGGTGGAACTTCTTTGAATGAATTAGTAGTGCCTTCTAATACTCCAATAAAAATTCTTTTATCATCAAAAGATGTACTCCATAGTTTCTTTATTCCAGTAATGAGAACAAAAATGGATGCATTACCCAATCGATATAATATTATGTGGTTCGAAGCCCAAGAAGAGGGAGTTTATGATATTTTTTGTACTGAATATTGTGGGACTGCTCATTCTCAGATGGCAGCTAAGGTGATTGTTATGAAGCCAAAACAGTATGAAGAATGGGTCAAGGAACTTGGTTCCGGTGATGATGATCTTCCATTAGATGAATTAGGTGAAAAACTATATACCAAGAAAGCATGTAATACATGTCACACTCTAGATGGTTCTGATTTAGTTGGTCCTTCATACCTGGAAACTAGTCGTATGTGGGGTCAAACTAGAAACTTTGAAGATGGTTCATCAGCAGTCATTGATGAAAACTATATAAGAAAATCAATTTTAGAGCCTCAAAGTCAAATAGTAGCAGGTTATCAAGGTGTAATGCCTACCTATCAAGGTCTGTTATCAGATAGAGAGCTCGATGCATTAATTGCTTTTTTAAAATCACTAAATGACAAATAGGAATAAAATTAATTGTAAATTACAAGGTTAAATATGAGTGAAAATCAAAATATCAATTATCTAAATCACCCGAAAGGAATTATGTCTTGGTTGTTGACTTTAGATCATAAACGAATTGGTCTAATGTATTTGTTTAGTGGTATAATTTTCTTTTTAATTGGTGGTCTTTTAGCTCTTGGAATGAGACTTGAGCTCGCTGCACCTGGGAATGATTTTGTGTCGAACGATACCTATAACAGTATGTATACTTTGCACGGAGCTATAATGATATTTCTTTTTATCATTCCAGCTATTCCTGGAGCTTTAGGGAACATTTTACTTCCATTGATGGTTGGAGCAAAAGATGTTGCATTTCCGCGGCTAAATCTTGCCAGTTTTTACATCTATTCTTTCGGAGCACTTTTTGCGATATACACTATAGTGAATGGAGGGGTAGATACCGGTTGGACATTTTACACTCCTTATTCCACTCAAAGTACTTCAAATGTAGTGCCGATGACATTAGGTATATTTATTATTGGTTTTTCATCAATTTTGACTGGATTAAACTTTATTGCCACAGTTCATAAAATGAGAGTCCCTGGTCTAACTTGGTATAAATTACCACTCTTTGTTTGGGCTCTCTATGGTACTTCTTTAGTTCAAATTACTGCAACTCCTGTTCTGGCAATTACTATGGTGTTATTAATTTTAGAAAGATTTTTAGGCATTGGTATTTTTGATCCAGCTCTAGGAGGTGACCCTGTTTTATATCAACATTTCTTTTGGTTTTATTCGCATCCAGCGGTGTATATCATGATTTTACCTGCTTTTGGTATTATAAGTGAAATAATTCCAGTTCATTCGAGAAAAAAAGTTTGGGGCTATAAGTTTATTGCTTATTCAACTTTATCCATTGCATTTATTGGATTTTTAGTTTGGGGTCATCATATGTTTACATCTGGACAATCGGTTTTTTCTCAGATTGTTTTTTCATTTATAACTTACTTTGTAGGAATACCTACTGGAGTCAAAATTTTTAGTTGGATTCTTACTATGTATAAAGGTCAAGTTTCATTTACTACTCCAATGATTTATGCACTATCATTCTTGTTTTTATTTACCATTGGTGGATTGACAGGAATTTTTCTTGGAGCAGTTGCCCTAGATATTCATTTGCATGATACCTATTTCGTAGTTGCTCATTTTCATTATGTGATGCAGGGTGGTACCATCATTGCATTCTTAGCTGGGTTGCATCATTGGTGGCCAAAATCTTTTGGTAAAATGTATAACCAAAAGATTGCTTCATTATGCGCTCTTGGTGTTTTTATTGGATTTAATGGTACTTTCTTTCCACAATTTTTACTCGGTTTAAGAGGAATGCCTCGAAGATATGCTACGTATTCAGATCAATTTTCTGAGCTACATACCTATTCTACTTTTTGGTCAACTATTTTAGGATTATCAATATTTATTGCAATTTTGAATTTGATGTGGTCTTTAAGAAAGAATAATAAGCTTGACCCAGGTTCAAACCCATGGGGTGCATTAACAATGGAGTGGACCCATACATCATCTCCTCCTCATCCTCACAATTTTGAATCGGATCCAGTTTTTACCAATGGTCCATATGATTACGATAAAGTAATAGTAGAGCCTACCTTAAAAAAATGAGTCATAATTCATCATCTCCTGATTTTTTACATCATCATTTTCATGATGTAGATCAACAATATCAAACTTCAAAATTTGGTATGTGGGCTTTTATTCTTACTGAAGTTTTGACATTTGGAGGTCTTTTTGTTGCTTATACTGTTTATAGATCTTGGTATCCAGAAATGTTTTATGACGCTCATTTACTACTAGACGTTAATAAAGGTATGCTCAATACGATTGTCTTAATCTCAAGCTCCCTAACGATGGCATTAGCTATTTGGGCTATTCAAAAAAAGAATAAAAAACTTTCATTATGGATGTTGGTTATTACATGGATTCTTGCCCTTGGTTTTCTCGGTATTAAATATTTGGAATACAGCCACAAATTTGAAGTGGGTCAATTACCGGGTATATTTTATTCATATATGGGACCTGAAGTTGTCAATATCGATAATCCTCACATATTCTTTGGAATTTATTTTATTATGACAGGTCTTCATGGATTGCATGTTGCTATTGGAATGGGTCTGATCGCATGGTTAATTTATTTAACAAAAAAAGATAAGCTACATTCTGATTACTATACTCCCATGGAAACAGTTGGAATTTTTTGGCATTTAGTTGATTTAATTTGGATTTATTTATTCCCACTATTTTATTTAATTGGATAGAAAAATGAGTAACGAACATCATATAACCCCCCTTAGAACATATTTAATCATTGCAGGTAGTCTTTTATTTTTAACTGGGGTTACTGTATGGGTTTCATTTATTGATTTGGGTTCTTTCAATATAATACTGGCCATGGCAGTTGCAACGCTTAAGGCTTCCCTCGTGGTATTATTTTTTATGCACTTGCTTTGGGATGATAAAAAGAATTTAGTTGTTTTTGTGATGTCTTTAATGTTCTTAGGAATCTTCATCACTTTCACATTGCTCGATACAGGTTTTAGGGGCGGTATCAACCCAGAGGTAAAAAATTCAATTAACTCTAAAGCTTCTTTTTATGACAATCTTCCTTTAACTGATACTCATGGTAATCCTGTAGATAGTCATGACAATCATCATGAAGATAAGGATGATTCTCATCATTGATGAATATCCGATTATTTTTTAGATCAGCCTTATTATCAACCATATTAGCTTATTTGTTGATTTTTATTGGAGGACTTGTTCGTGTATCTGGTGCTGGAATGGGATGTCCTAATTGGCCAAAGTGTGGAGATAATTGGATTCCTCCTACTAATGTGGATTTTGAACAATTCAACTTAACTTTGGCTTGGATTGAATTTATCAATAGAAGTTTTGGAGCTATTCTTGGAATCTCAATTATTGTTTTATGTTTTTTATCTATTAAATACTTTTATTCCAATAAAAAAATACTAAGCATAAGCTTTTTATCACTTTTTCTAGTGATAGCAAATGGTGTAGTAGGAGGAGCTTTAGTTTGGACAAATCTAAATCCTTTCATTAAGACATTTCATATGATTTTAGCCTTAGCTTTAGTATCATCATTAAGCTTTCTAACTGTAGAAAGCTATAAAAATCTTAGAGATAAGAAAATCATTCTCAATTCTGCTTCACTCCCAAACAAAAAAATTATATTAATCTTTGCTTTTCTTATTATTATTGAAATTCTTTTAGGTACTGGAATAAGAACAAACATTGAGATTATTCAAACAGAGTTTCCTCTTTTAAATAAAAGTGAACAATTAGACTCCATCCCATTTTATAAGTATTTTCATACTTTCCTAGGTTTTACACTATTATTCCTTAGTTTTTATCTTTATAAAAAATTTTCGAATCATTCTTTGAGAATTATTAAATCATTGAATACCTTTATTCTTTGTATGATAATTGTTCAAATTTTACTAGGAGAGTTATTAGTTTTTTTTGAATTACCTCAATTAGCTCGACTCTTCCACACTTGGGGTTCATCTTGGCTTGTTGGAATTTCAGTTATTTATTATAATTTGATTGATTATGAATTGGCTTAGTAGAAAAATTACTTTCAGTTTTTTTATCATATTATCGTTAGGATTTCTTGCCCTTTTTGTCATTGATAAAGCAGTTGAATCAAGATTGAATAATCTCCCAATTATTTCAAATGTTTCGAACTTTGAATTAACCAATTTTGATAACCAAAAGTTTACGAACGATCAATTGGTTGGTAAGCTATCTTTAATTTCGTTTATTTTTACAAATTGTGAAGATGCTTGTCCAATAATGTCTAGCCACTTTAGCATTTTACAGAAAAGATTTTATGATTCAAATTCAATACAATTCATTTCAATTACAGTAGATCCTTCTTTTGATTCAAAAGATATTTTGAAAGATTATTCAAAAAATTATAGCATTAAAGATAACTGGTTTTTCTTGACTGGAGATTTACAAGCTATTATTAGCTTAGCAGAGGATGGATTATTTGTTTCTGCTGCATTATTGCCTACTGGACATTCAACACGATTTATTCTTGTTGATCAAAATGCAAACATTAGAAGATATTATGAAGGTACAGACGAATCCAGTATTTTTGAAATACAAAATGATATATTAACCTTATTAGATACTTAATTTATGATTAAAAAAATTATTGAATTGACAAAAATTCGAATCAGTTTCTTAGTTTTAATTACAACTTTTCTTGGATTTTATTTAGGATCTAGGGGTTCTATGAATCTAGAATTGTTGCTTTTCACTATACTTGGTACTTGGTTTAGTTCAATGGGTTCTTCTGTTTTGAATAATGTGCTAGAAGTTGAGTTTGATAGACTAATGAAAAGGACTAAAAATAGAGTTTTACCTAGCAATCAATTTTCGAAATCTTTAGCAGTTTTTTTGGGGTTTGCTCTATGTTTTTTAGGATTATTAGTTCTACTATGGAAGGTTAACTTCCTAACTTTTTTACTTTCATTAATTACCATATTATCATATCTAGTAATTTATACTCCCTTAAAAAGGGTTTCTTGGACGAATACTATGATTGGTGCGATTCCAGGAGCTCTTCCCCCTGCAGGAGGATGGGTTGCGGCTACTAATTCCTTTGATTGGGGTGCTTTAGCATTGTTTTTAATTTTGTTTTTTTGGCAGCATCCTCATTTTTACTCATTAGCATATATTTATAGAAATGATTACGAAAGCGGAGGATTTAAGATGTTGCCGAGTACCGACAATGGAATTAAACGTACTGTGCGACATATTTTTATTCACGCGCTCTTATTAATACCAATTTCTACTTTGCCTTTTTTCTTAGGATTTTCTGGAAGATTTTATTTGGTAGGAGCATATTTGCTAAGCAATATTTACATGCTTACCTGCTTACCATTTATAGTTGAACAGTCAAATGAAAATGCAAGGCTAATTTTCAGAACATCTATCTATTACTTTCCGCTACTCTTGATATTGATTTTTGCAGATTTAAGAGTCTAATTTTTTAATTCTTCTTAGATGCCTGCCTTCATCAAAATCAGTATCTAACCAATCTTTTATGACTTGAATTGTTTCTTCTAAAGAAATGAATCTTGCTCCTATAGATAGAATGTTTGCATCGTTATGTTTTCTAGAAAGTTGAATTATTTCTTTTGGTCCATTGTAATATACTACAGCCCTAATACCTTTAATTCGATTTGCTGCCATAGCCTCACCCTGACCACTACCACCAAAAATAATTCCTATACATTTATTAATATTATTTGAGATATAATTTGCAGCAGGAATGATAAAATCAGGATAGTCATCATCAATGTCTAACGAAAGCGCCCCAAAATCTTTTACCAAAAAATTGTTACTAAGAAGAAATTCTTTTACCTTTTCTTTATGATTAAATCCAGCGTGATCGGATGCTAAGACTATTTCTTTCATTTCAAATAAAGTTTAATTTTTTTCAGAATATTCTCATTATCAAATTTTAAAGCCTTTGCAACTTCTTCTCCAGGTGCTGAAAAACCATAAGAATCAATTCCAATAGATAATCCATCAAAACCCACAAATCTTTCCCAACCTAAGCTAACACCAGCTTCAATAGAGATTCTTTTTTTACAATCAAAAGATAATATTCTGTTTTTATAGCTTTTAGTCTGTTTTTCAAAAAGCTCCCAACATGGAACAGAAATAACTCTACCTTTTAGATTTAATTTTTGATTGATTTGGATAGCTATTTCTACCTCAGACCCGGAAGCAAATATTATAAAATCAGGTTTTTTACAATCTTGTATAATATATGCTCCCTTTGCAACCCCTTTTTCTGTTAACTTAATATCTATATTATTGTTTTGAAGATTTTGACGTGAAAGAGCTACCGCACATGGAGCACTTTTAAGTTTCAATGATTCAATTATTGAGAAAATAGTTTCATTCGCATTAGCTGGCCTAAAAACAAATAGATTAGGGATTGCTCTGAGAGACATTAATTGTTCAACAGGTTGATGGGTTGGTCCATCTTCACCAACGAAAATAGAATCATGTGTAAATTCAAAAAGAATTTGATTCTTTTGAATGGCTGCAAGCCTGATTGATGACCTCATATAGTCGCTAAATGTTAAAAAAGTTCCTCCAAATGGCAAAAAACCTCCGTACAGAGCAATTCCGTTCAATATTGTTCCCATTGGAAATTCTCTAACACCAAAAGCAATATTTCTACCGCTGCGATTATTTGAAGAGTAATCTTTATATTTTTCAGCAAATTTGTTTGTACAATTAGATTCATCTAAATCTGCTGATCCACCAATGAGCGTTGGAATTTTTTCTGCCATTTTTTCTAAAATTTTTCCAAAAGCCTTTCTGGTGGAAATTGAATTTTCTGCAATC
>JALRJJ010000065.1 GCA_023255095.1 bacterium | reverse complement strand
CCAGCAAGATTTGAAAACCAAACTTTAGGATTTGACCAAGGAATTCCGTCAACATAAAAATTATTTAGAGGCCAAAAAATTTTCGTTGGGAAATATGCTTCTGAGTGAAAGGGAAAGTCTAATAAAATATGAAATGGCCAGGCAAACATTGGGATAAAAAATTCTCTTTTGAAAAAAAAGACTATTCCAATAAATAAAAAAGAAACTATGAAGCTGTGTGTAAAATCATAAGAGAAAAATAGCCAATCTGGCAGAATACTTATTTCAGGCGGTTTTCCAAAAGTAAAATCTCCTTCAAAAACTTTTAGAATAAAGAAAATTCCAAAAGAAAATAAATCAGGCATTGCACCAAAGAAAAAAGCTAGACTGCCAAAGTTTTTATTTGAAAATAAACCTTTGCCCCATAATGCATGGCTTAAAGTATCCAAGGCTAAACCCCTCTTTTACCCCATCCCATTTTTTTCCTAAGGATTTCATAATAGTCATAATCATCAAAAGTTATAAACTTTAAATTATTCGAGGATTTGACTATTGTTATAGTTTCGTTCTTACTAAAATGAATTATTTGTTGGCCATCACAAATTAGATTTAATGAAGTTTCTGAGGAACCTTGGAAATCAAAAGTAATTTTAACGTTCGATGGAAGAACCAGTGGTCTTGAAGTTAAAGAATGTGGCGCAATCGGGGTAACAAGAATAGAAAAAACGTCCGGCTGAACAATAGGACCCCCTGCCGACAAGGAATATGCAGTAGATCCAGTAGGTGTACTCACGATAATACCATCAGATTTATACTGGCCAACCTCTTGATCATTCACGCTAAACGATAATGAGGTTATTCTATAAGAATTCTGATTTTGGATTACTAAATCATTTGTTGCAAAATATATTTTTTCTGAATTAGATATTTTAGCATTTAAAACTATTCTTTCTTCAATACTATAGTTTCCCTTTAAAATTGCATTTAGTTTTGAAATAATGTTATCAGGAGTAGTAATAGATAAAAATCCTAGTTCACCAAGATGTACGCCAAGAACTGGAATAGATTTTTCTCTTGCGTTTCGAACTGCAGATAAAAGAGTCCCATCTCCACCTAAAGACAAAAAGAAGTCTACGCTGGGAACTGATTCATCTTCTTTAAAATAACTAAAATTAAAATTTTTAGTTATTTCACTAATTTTTTCAAGAGAGCTTGGAAGAAAAACTTCTAAATTATTTTGTTTGGCCCAATCGAGGATTGAGACAAGTAACAAAGAAGATTCTTTTTTATCTAAATTAGCCCAAATAGCAAATGTTTTGGGTGCTTTCATTTAATTTCTATCTATTTTTTTTCTTATGTCTGTTCGCACGTAAGCGTTTTTTACGCTTATGAGTGTTCATTTTTCTTTTTTTTCTTTTTTTACCGCAAGGCATTTATTACTCCAGTTTAATAATCGATTAATTTTTCATTAACATTTATTTTCATTTTTTTTGATGGCTTAAAAACAGGTACATAACGTTCAGGCAAATAAATTGGATCACCTGACTTGGGATTTCTTGCTTTTTTTGGCAATCTGTACTTAACAGAGAAAGTTCCAAATCCTCTTAACTCAATTTTATCATTTTTTTCAAGCGCCTTTATAATTAAATCAAAAGCATGGTTTAAAACAGTTTCTACTTCAACTTTAGATAATCCCGTTGAAGTGGAAACAGCATCTACTATATCTTGCTTAATCATTTTTATTAATTCAATCCGTATTTATTTTTAGTTTTTGACCTGGATAAATTATGGAAGAAGTTAATTTATTCCATTCATTTATTTGATTTACAGAAACTTTATATTCTTGAGCAATTTTAATTAATGAATCACCATTTTTTACAACGTATTCAATAGATTGACTAGGAGAGCTCTCAATGATTCTATTTACAAATAGAGTAAGTTTTTGACCTGGGTAGATGCTAGAACTATTGCCCATATTGTTCCATTTTCTAATTTCACTTGCTCTAGTTTTGTAATCTTCAGCTATATGCCCCAAGGTATCTCCACTCTTAACTACATAAGTAATTTTATCAGGATAGTTTGAATAAATACCTCCTTTAATCGGAATCTTAAGCTTTTGTCCAATGAATAATTTGTTGACATTTGTTATCTCATTAATACTTTGTAAATCTGCAACTGATACTCTGTACTTCGAAGCGATTGAAATTAAATTTTCACCCTTTCCGACTCTATGCTCAACTCTCTGAATGGAAAATTTTTCTTCATCAGGTATAGAATTAAAATTTTTAATAAATATATCTTTTTTTCCTAATGGAATTTTCAATTGATAAGTTTTATTAGATGGCGTTGCAGGCTGTCTCAACTCAGGGTTTAATTTCTTAATAATTGATAATCTTGAGTCAGCAGCCTTTGCTAAAATGGAAAGATCTGCACTTTTTTCAACTTCGACAACATCATAAGATAATGGCTTGCTTCGCGGAATTTTAAAACCATATTTCTCAGGATTTCTTAAGATAATTGCTGAAGACATAAAATATGGAATATAGTTTTTTGTGTCCTCAGGCAATGAATATAATTGCCAAAAATCAGTCGTATCATGGAATTTGATTGCTCGATTAACTCTTCCTGGACCAGAATTGTATGCAGCCAATACTAAAAACCAGTCTCCAAATTCATTGTATAAATCTGAGAAATATTTGACTGCTGCCTCTGTTGACTTTTCAGGATCTTGTCTTTCATCAATGTACCAGTCTCTTTGAAGACCATATTGCTCTCCAGTTGAATACATAAATTGCCAAAAACCAACTGCCTTTGCTCTTGAGACTGCTCTGGGATCAAACCCTGATTCTATCATTGAAACAACTATTAATTCTTCAGGAAGGTTATTTTTTTGCAAAATTGGCAAAATCATGTCCCGATATTCTGCATATCTTCTCAACCAAATATTATATCCTTTCCTTCCTTTTCCTTGAAAATATCTAATATATCTTTCAACATCTTTATTTATTACTAAAGGTATATGTCCAGCTCTATCTTCAACTATTGTAAATTTAGTAGAACCCATCTCTACGGTTTCATTATCATCAACATAATCTGCAATATCTTTTTTGATGAGATCAGCTGTTAAAAATTGAGTTGAGCGATCTATAGTGCTTAGTCTATCTGTATAAATTTTTATAAAGTCATTCTGAAATTTTTCAAATTCTATTTTATCAATTTCTTCTTTTACTCCTATCTGATCTACATCAGATAAAAGATCAAAAATTCTCTTGATATTATACACGACTTCAACAGTATCAAGGTTTACATCTGCAATAATAGCATCAGATAAATATTGTTTAGCTTCATTCAAAATAGATGTAATTCTATTTCCTGCTAACAAAAAACTTGTATCATCTGTGTTCATAAATGGTTTCTTGCTAGCTTGAGTCAAACTATTTTGTCCAATCAATAGATTAAAAAGTATTGCTATATATATATATATTTTATAAAACATTGAGGGGAAAGTTATTTGAAAAGAAAAAGATAATCAAGCTACGCTTTTTTTATTTTATTTATATACTTTGAAGAACTGTAACCTTCATGAAAAAATAATATTTTGACCTCTCCTCCATTCTCAATTACAAAGTCAGAACCAATAATATTTTCATTATAGTCTCCACCCTTTACTAGAATATTTGGTCTAATTTTTTTAATGAGATTTAAAGGATTATCTTCATCAAAAGTAAAAACGTAATCTACTGACTTGAGTGATTCTAATAATGTTTTTCTATCAGATTCAATATTTACAGGCCTATTTTCTCCTTTAAGTTTCTTCACTGAAGAATCAGAGTTTATTCCCACCACTAAAATATCACCAAGTTTTTTTGCATCATTTAAAAGTCTAATGTGGCCAACATGGAGAATATCAAAACAGCCATTAGTAAAAACAATCTTTTTGTTTGAAGATTGATCATAAAATTGTTCAAAGTTATTAGCAATATTTTTCAAGAAGAGTTTGAATCCTATTTTTAATTTTTTCCGTTATGATAATTCTATGCTCATAATTAAAATTTTCAGTATTGATTTCTTTACCAAAAATAACTTTTACTTTTTTTGTTTCCCACCAATTCCTTCCGCCAATAATTGCCACCGGAATTATTGGTAAACCTGAATTTAAACTAAATACTGCAGCACCTTTTTTAAAATCGATTAAATTTCCTTTTTTTGAACGAGTTCCTTCGGGAAAGATTACAACAGATCTTGGGGTAGTTTTTAAATCATGTAGTAAAAGATTCATGCTTTTTTTTGCACTTTCAGAATTGGACCTATCAACATAGAAAAAACCTGCAAAGTCTAAAATTGTTTTAAAAATAGGTATTCTACTAAGCTCTTTCTTATAAAGAAAAACAATATATTGATCTATTGATTTGAAAACTACAGGTATATCAATTAGTGATGAATGATTCGGACAAAAAATAAAGTTTTTTGATTGGTCAAAATTTTTATCATAAATGATTTCTAGTTTCACTCCATAAATCTTTAATAAAAAAAAAGACCACCCTTTTCCATAACGTTTAAAATTCTCTTTTTTACCAGTTATGATTATTTCAATTAGAGAAGAAAAACCAAACAAAAAGGTCCATAGAAAAAGATTTATTAAAATCCAACTTTTAATTAAGAATCTAATTTTGAAATTCCCATATACGGTTGAAGAGCAGCTGGGATCTTTATTGAACCATCTTTATTTTGATGTGTTTCAAGTAAAGCAGCAAAAATTCTTGGAATAGCTAAACCAGAACCATTCAAAGTATGAACAAACTCGACTTTACCATCTTTATTTTTAAATCTAATATTGCCCCTTCGAGCTTGAAAATCTTCAAAATTACTACATGAAGAAACCTCCAACCAACTCCCTTCTTTAGGGGCCCAAACTTCTAAATCATAACACTTGGATGCTGCAAAACTTAAATCACCAGAACAAAGCTCAACTACACGATACTCTAATTCAAGTAACTCAAGTATTTTTGAAGCTTGAACTACAAGATTTTCTAATTCTTTGTAAGAATTATTTGGTTCAACAAATTTTACTAATTCCACTTTACTAAACTGATGCACCCTTAATAAACCTCTTGTATCTTTTCCATAAGAACCAGCTTCTCTCCTAAAGCAAGCTGAATAACCTAAATAATATTTTGGAAGTTCATTAAAATCTAATATATCATCTCTATGAATATTAGTTATTGATACCTCTGCAGTTGGGATTAGATACAAATCATCTTTTTCAATATAATACATATCTTCTGAAAACTTTGGTAATTGACTAGTTGTAATTGCTGATGAAGGATTTACAAGAAAAGGGGTTAAATATTCAGTGTAATCATAATTTTTTAAATGATAATCAATCATGAAATTAATCAATGCCCTTTCTAGCAATGCTCCTTTACCCTTCATTAAAGGGAATCCTCCTCCAGAAATCTTAACTCCACCCTCAAAATCAACTAATGACATGTCATTACATATTTGAACATGATCTTTCAGTTCGAAATCAAATTTTTTTGTTTCACCGTGACGTCTAATAACTACATTATCTTCAGAAGTTTCTCCCTGAGGAACCGAATCGTGAGGAGGATTAGGAATTAATAACATTTTATCTTTCAATTTTTTCGATAAATTTTTTGATTTAGACTCTAAATCTTTAATATTTAATGATAAAGATTTCAAACTGGTAAATAAATTGTTATCAACTCCTCCTTGAGATTTCATCTTACCAATTTCTTTCGAAATTTGGTTTTGTTCTGATTGGAGAATATTTAGATTGCTGGTGATAGTCCTTAATTCTTTATCCATTTTAAGAATTTTTGACAATGAAATAGTTTGATCTTTTCTTTTTAAAGAATTTTCAAGGACTTCAATATTTTCTCTAATTTTTTTGATATCTATCATTTATTATTTTCTGTTACAGTTAATTTTTTTTCTGAAAAAATATTATTTTCATTATCGACAATAGAAATTGAAT
>JALRJJ010000004.1 GCA_023255095.1 bacterium | reverse complement strand
ACAAATAGACTAGCAATGAGCAGTCCCTCAAAAAAATGAGGTAATCGAAATAAGGCCTAGGGTTTAATTTTTTTCCCTTTGAGAAATATGTGCATTGTCTATTTATTAGACATAAAACTACATTTAGACTATGAATTAGTCTGAGCCCGTGATCACATGCATATGCAGTGACAGCACGGAGTACTTAGTACATACCATATGGGGAATGTACTATATAAAAATACTTCTAGGGTCAAATAACCCTATGAAGCATACTGTAGCCTCTTTGGCCTAACAGCCAACTCGTGACCCCCAATGAGGGTGTACGTCACAACAAATGACTGCAATCCCCCTCAAAGCTCTTGCCCCTCAAGTTCTTTTTAAGACTGCATTCTCCCCATTCATTTGCATGGTAAGTTGTAGGAGTAGTGTCCAATCTCTGCACAGGCATAAGTTTTACTTGTGATCCAAGGTTTGGGCCTCAAGGTTTAAGTTCCCGAAGTCATTTTCAAGAATGCGTGGGATTGCGAACTCCATATCCCGACTAAGCGCAGATAAGCCCTATATATTTTAGGAGCAAATCACTGCACAGCAGACACACAAATCCAACCTCAGCACAGCCTGCGCAATCGCAATTTTGTAAAAATGACTGTTATAATTTGGCCTAGATTCACAGGACGTAGCCCGTGATCATAATTCAATCTGCCTAGGAGCAAACTACGTTCAACTCCATAAAAGGGCATAGGATGGCACAATATTGCGGAATCCCGGTTGTGCGATAGAATGACACAGAGAAATGTCTCTGGATTTCTGTTCACATGGGGGCGAATGCACATCCAGAAAAACGACTACATTCAAGTCCCCAATTTTTTTGACCCATAACATGGTGTCACAATAAGCAAAATTCTCGCAACTTTTTCATTCACAGAATAAGCCTCAATACCTTTTGCACAGTTTCCACTGGGAAATGCACAACTTGTCAAATTCTATCAGGATTTTGAGTGAAACATGGTATAAATAGTGCTACGACAAAAAACAGGATTTAATGAAAATGTTTATTTATGGGAACAGTGAATTTTCAAGTATTGATGAATCTGATTTAGATTTTTTCATAGAGTTTGGAGCTGGAGATGAATATTATAAAGTGACTAAAAAAATCTATAAAGGCTGGGATCAAGATCTTGGAAGAAACGATTTAAATGTAGATTTAGATTGGATAACAAGATTGAAGAATGCAGAACAAGAAAGTATTCAGCTTATAAATCCAAATGATACCTTTACCGATTCTCTTAATTATAAAAGATATGAACTATTTGATTTAAATAATGAACTATTGCAAAAAATTGAAGTATATGGTCAGCCTGCTTTATCTAGAATTCAATATTTTGTTGTTGGTGTAGAGAATAATTCAAATAATCCTATTTCTGGAGAAATTTGGCTAGATGAACTTCGACTGAGCGGAGTAAAAAAAGACAAAGGAAATGCAATGAGAATTCGTAGCCAAATTAACCTATCTGATTTTAGTGAATCTAATTTTAGCTATACCAAAAAAGATGCAGATTTTCGTGTTTTACAAGAACGACTTGGGTCTAATAATTCAAATGAAAGCTTGATAGTATCTAATAATTTTCAGTTAGGAGGATTTTTCCCAAAAGAATGGGGTATTTCAATGCCACTTTCAACATCTTATTCTATGCAAAATAACAAACCAAAATATTTCCCCGGCTCTGATGTTAGAACAAATCAAAGTTCTGTTCCAGATTCTATTATGAAAAAAACTTCAACTATTAAAGTTTCTTCAGCAATATCCAAGAAGGTTAAATCTCAAAATCCAATAATGCGCTATACTATTGACAATATGAGCAGCACAATCAATTTATCAAGTCAAAAACGGTCTGATGAAATTATGGAACATGTCAATATTCATAAAATTAATGGAGATATTAAATATAACCTTCAATTTCCAAGCGATAACTATCTCAAAATATTTGGCTGGACAAAAAGTATACCAATCATAGGGGAGCAGATATCTGAAACAAAATTCTTTTATACTCCAACCAATTTTAATTCTTCTATGATATTTTCTAGAAATTTATCAAACAAAAAAACACGATCAGCAGATGATAATTTAGAGGATTTTAATTTAGGATTAACGAGAACTTTTGGGTTGAGTTACAAAATTTTTGATAATACTCAATTAAATTATACAAGAAATGTAAATAGTGATTTATCTGAATATCGCAATGAAGTTCTTCAAAAGATTAGCGTTGGATCAGTCGTACAAAATACAGAAGCGTTTAGTTCCTCTTTTTCCCCGGACTGGTTTGAGTGGATTTCTCCTACTTTTAATTATAATGCAAACTATTCCTGGAATAAGCCCCTATCTTCTGTGGTAGATGGTGCAAACTTAGTTTTGACTAAATCTAATTCAATTAATTTCAATCTATCTCCCACGACCATTATGGAACAGTTTTATGAACCGCCATCAAAGTCAAAATCTTCATCACGATCACGAACTCGGATTAGAGAGATCGAAAGTGAAGAGAGTGATTCGGACAAAATGGAACCAGAGAAAGCAAAAAAGTATTGGATTAAAGATCGTCTCGTTGTAGAAAAAATTTATGAGGCTACAAAGAAAATCCAACCAATTATTGTTACCTTTAATACCAACACAAATCTAAGTGATAATGGAGTGCAAAGTTCCATTCCCGTCTTTTATAAGCTGGGTTTAAATGATAACCGAGATTTTGCTTATGCTCCCGAAGTTGGTTTTAATACTGGAGTTGACGATATTAAAAAAAGCTTATCTATTAGATCTGGAATTAAAATTAATAATTCGACATCTTTATCTTTTTCATTTAATGAAAATATCTCTTCAGTCTTGAATGGTTCAGGTGTTGATACTCGATCAATCACTAGAGACTATTTTTCATTTGGAACGAGACTTAACAAGGGCTTCCCATTCTCTAATTGGTCTTTAAGAATTGGAGGCATAGAAAAAATTAAAATTCTAAATCATTATTTTTCGAGTGTATCCTTAGAACATTCTTTTGCTGGAAAACAGGTTGCATCGTGGAAATTTTCAGATTCTAACACTAATTCGTTTAAGTTGTTTTCTATTTCATCTATCATTGATAACTATAATGAAAATTTATTGATTTCTAAAAAAGTTAGTTCTTTCAGTCCGCTTATGGGCCTAACAGCTTCTTTAAAAAATGGGGTTTCTTTTAACCTTAGAAATAACATTAGCTATACATTAGATGAAGTTCCCACCGGTCTTTCTTATGTTTCAGACAATAGTATCTTAGGTAGCATAACCTATAATTTTTCGAAAGGAATACGTTTTGCTTTACCGTTTACTGATAGAAATGTTTTTTTAAATAATAATTTTAACCTCACTCTTAATCTTGAATCATCCAATAAAAACGAAGAAGGTTCTAAGGATAGGATTAACTTTGCTCAGCAGAATTTTAATAAGACAAATAAGGCTGTCCTAAGAGCCAGCTACGCAATAACAGAAAATGTTTCGGGAAGTCTTTTTTATGAGTATAGACAAAATGAAACTAGATTAACAGGTCGAAGAGTCGATAGAGATTTTGGAATTAATTTAAATGTTGTGATTCGAGAATAATGAAAAAATTATACTTAATAACTATATTAATTTTATTGGGATGTTCATCAAAAAGCATCAATGAATTAAACATATCTCACTCATTCGATGGCAATCGAGCTTACTCCTACATAATAGAGCAATGTGATTTAGGCCCACGAAGTCCTGGCCTTGAAGGGCATCAAAATTTTGAAAAGTACCTTTTAGGTTTTTTTGAGAAACTTAATATGGAGGTCCGTACTCAAAATTTTAAATATTTTAATTTATTGCTTAATCAAGAAATGAATGGAAAAAATTTTTATGTTAGTTTAAATCCAGAAATTTCTCGTAGAATTTTACTGGGTGCACACTGGGATACTAGATCTTTCGCAGATGAAGAAATAGATGAAGCAAAAAGAAAACAACCTGTTCTTGGAGCTAATGATGGAGCTAGCGGTGTTGCGGTATTAATGGAAATTGCTAATATTTTATCCAATAGTTCAACAGTAGGAGTCGATTTGGTTTTTTTTGATGCTGAAGATGTTGGAATTAAAGGGGAATCCGAAACTTTCGCTGAAGGTTCCAAATATTTTTCAAAAAATATGCCTCTAAAAATAAAACCTGAAAAAGCAATTATTGTTGATATGGTAGGCGATAAAAGACTTAACTTGCCTATTGAAAGGTATTCGTTTCAAAAAAATAAAAAGTTTGTTTTGGATCTTTGGGAGCTTGCAGAAAGATTGGGATTAAAAGCATTTTCTAAAATGATTAAATATGAAATCTATGATGATCATATCCCGCTGAATGACTTAGCTCAAATCCCCGCAGTTGATATTATTGATTTTGATTATCCTAATGAGTTTTATAATTATTGGCACACCACAGAAGACACGCCTGATAAATGTTCTCCACAAAGCTTAGCACAGGTGGGAGTTTTGTTATTAAATTACATCCATGAAAATTAGAAAATTATTTTCAATATTTTTTTTCACTTTTATTGTTTTTTCTTGTTCCTCTGGGGGTGGTGGATCTCCTACTGACCCTTCAGATCCAGGCGATGGAAATGGAGAGGGAAATGAAGTTACATTCTCAAACGCAACAAATTTTGATGCCCCAAATCAGTTAGAAATTATTTCATGGAATATTCAAACTTTCCCGCAGAGTTCCAAAACTAATGATTACTTAGAAGTCTTATTAACCAAATGGAATGCTGATGTTTATTTTTTTCAAGAAATTCAAAATAAAAATCAGCTAATTGCCCTAGCAAATGAGTTATCAGAATATTCATTGGTACTTTCCTCTACAACACAAAATATGCATTTTGGTCTTTTATATAAGTCTACCAATTCTGATTGTGCTACCTGTGGTGTAATTACTTTTAACGGCAAAAATGAATTATGGTCAAATACTCCAAATTCAAATGATGGTGATATGGATTTTGCAAACAATGCCAACTATCAGTTTGCGAGTCGCCCTCCAATGGAAAATTTTTTAACATGGTCCAATGGATCAAAGACTTTTGATTTTTATTTAATTGGCACTCATTATAAATGTTGTGGAAATGATCAGTATGAAAATGAAAAAGATAATCCTGGTGCAGAAATTTTTAGAAGATATGCTGCAAGCTCGCTCTTAAAGGATTATTATGCAAATAATCGTCAGCAAGCTAATGTATTTATTGTTGGCGACTTTAATAACGTTGGGAACCAGTCAATTACCAATCCAGCGATTGCTCCACTTGCAGATCCTTCAATTAATGATGGATATTTTAAGTTAATAGATGAAGCAGTTTTTCAACAGCAACCTACAAAATATTCATGGCAGGGATGGAGAAATAGATATGATCCTGCACACCTAGACCATATTTTTATAAGCGAATCAATGTTTTCTTATGAAAATGCAGCGGGGGGTGTTGTTGATATGTTGACAGAAACCGGTTTAACCGGCAACGAAATTGATGATGTATTGTCAGATCATCAGCCTATATTTATAAGATTAATCCCTTAAAATATTAAAGGCCTGTTTCTTTAACAGTATTCTTGACAGCTTTAATTGTGTCCTCTAAAGCTTTTTTTTCTGAATCAGTTAATTCAAAATCAATGACTTTTTCCACTCCTCCAGATCCGATAACTGTAGGAACTCCAATAAAATATCCATCAATTCCAAACTCTCCATGGCAAAGAGAAGCACAGGGAATAACTCTTTTTTTATCTTTAATAAAGCTTTCAAGCATTTCTACAGAAGATTGAGCGGGAGCATAAAATGCAGAACCTTTACCAAAAAGCTTAACAATCTCTCCACCTCCAAAACGCGTTCTTTCTTCAATGGACTTTATTGTCTTTTGATCAAGGATAGATGTAAGAGGAACGCCTCCAATTGTAGCTAGTCTACTAACAGGTACCATAGTATCTCCATGTCCACCCAAAACCATACAATTTATGTCTTGTGAGGATAAACCTGTAGCTTCAGCGATAAAAGCTCTGAATCTTGTGCTATCTAATGCCCCAGCCATTCCAACCACCTTATTTTTTGCGAAACCCGAAACTTTATAAAAGGCATATACCATGGCATCAAGAGGATTAGATACAACTATAACAAAAGCATTGGGGGCATATTTCTTAACTTGTTTTGCGACATTAGATATGATATCGAGATTTTTCTTTAATAAATCTTCGCGGTTCATTCCGGGCTGCCTTGGAAAACCAGCGGTGATTACTATAGCATCAGAATCTTGAATATCAGAAAAATTAGAAGATGCGTTAATTTTGACATCGTATCCTTCTAATGGTAAAAGCTGTGATATATCCAGAGCTTTACCTTTGATAAAATTTTCAGATTCTGGAATGTCAATTATGGTTAAATCACCTAATTCTTTTTGAGCGGCAAGAAGAGCAATATTACCTCCAACTTGTCCACCACCAATCAGAGATATTTTAGGTCTGCGCATTATCAATTTTTTTCAACAACATTAACAAAGGTAGTAGTACCCTTCTTGGAAAACTTCACATATCCATGAGATTTAGCAAAAAGAGAATCATCATTTCCTCTACCAACATTTAAACCGGCGTGGTACTTTGTTCCACGTTGTTTAACGATAATGCTTCCCGCAAGAATAGATTGACCATCAGAAACTTTTACTCCCAATCTTTTTGAATTAGAATCTCTTCCATTTCTTGAACTTCCTTGACCTTTTTTATGAGCCATTGATTAGTTCTCCTTTTTTTTGGTTGTAGCCTTTGCAGAGCTAGTAGTTTTGGTTTTTTTTTCGGCAGTAGACTTTTTAACTGAGCTACCAATTGACTGGATTTCAATCATAGTTAAATCTTGGCGATGACCATTTTTGCGTTGGTAGCCTTTTCTTCTTTTTTTCTTTATAATTGTTACCTTGCTATCTCTTGAGTGATCGATGACCTTTGCTTTAACAACGAATGATTCAAGCTCCTTAGGATTAAAAATATTTTTGTCATTATCAGAAATTGCTAAAACTTGATCTAAATCAATAACTTTTCCATTTTCAATATCAATTTTAGAATCTATGAGAACTTTATCTCCCTTAGAAACTTTATACTGTTTTCCGTTAATTTGTAATATGGCTATCATAGCGGGTGAAGTTAATATCTAAATTAATCCCTATCAAGTACCTATTTCATTGGTTAAATCTACATCATCATTGATTTTTGTAAACTTAAATTCGTTTTTATTCAAAGAATAGTCTTCTATAATTTTTAAGTAGACAAAGTTCTGCCACATTAATTTAATAAAATCTCTCGTTTTCTCATTCTTTAAATATGCTGCTATTTCTGGATGAAGGTATAATTTTAATCTCAGGTCTTTTTTTTGCTGTTTATATTCTCTAAGCCAGTAATCAATACGAGTCAGAAGTGTATCTTTAGAGATTATTCTTCCCCATCCATTGCAACAGTCGCATGCTTCAGTAATGGAATCAATCATACTTAATCCAGTTCTTTCTCTGGTCATTTCCAGTACTCCAAATTCCGAAATTTCCGAAACAGCAACCTTCGCTCTATCGAACCTTAATTCTTTTTTCATTTGTTGATAAACTTTTTTTCTATTTTCTGATTCATTCATATCAATGAAATCAATCAAAATTAAACCCGACAAATGTCTCAACCTTAATTGGCTAGCTATTTCTTTCGCTGCCTCTAGATTGATTTTTAAAGAATTTTCTTCATGGCCCTTTTTTCCTACAAATTTTCCACTATTGACATCGACAACAACCATAGCTTCAGTTCGTTCAATTATTAAATAAGCCCCACTTTTTAACCAGACTTTTTTCTTCAAAAGTTTCATGATTGAGTTATGAATTCCAATACTTCTGAAAAGCGGCTCTCTTTTTCTATAGTGCTCAAGTGAGTTTTCAATATTAAGAGAATCATCTTTAATAATTTTTAAAACCTTCTTGTAGTCTTCGCGCGAGTCAGTAACAATTTTAGAAACATTGTCGTCAATTAAATCTCTTAGAACGCTTGAAGTTGTTTCAAGATCATTATAAGCCAACATTGGAGCACTTTTTTTATCTGATAATGCAATCAGTTCATTGTATTTTTTAACTAATGAAGTGTAATCATTAACAATTTGTTCTTCAGTTGTGCCCTCAGCTACAGTCCTTATAATCATCCCTAAACCCGGTTTTCTAATTTCAAGAGCAATTTTTTTTAATCTTCTTCTTTCGTATTTGTCTAGTAATTTTTTTGAAACCCCAACGTATGTCGATTTGGGGATTAATACTAGAAATCTACCAGCTAAAGATAAGTTGGTTGTGACTCGAGCTCCCTTATTATCGAATGGCTCCTTAATAACTTGAACAATTATTTCTTGTCCTGGTGATAATAGAACTTCAATTTGACTATCTTTCTTAGTGTTATCAGTGTCTAAATGTTCAGGATCGGATATTTCAGAAAAGGGGAGAAAGGCATTTACTTTTTGTCCAATATTTACAAATGCTGCTTGCATTCCAGGTATAACATTCTCAATTATACCCTTATAAATATTTCCGACTGTTCTTTCTTGTGTTTCTTTATCAACGTGGAGTTCGGCAAGATTGCCATTTTCTGTTACAGCAATCCTTGTTTCTCCTACGCCTTTACTTATATAAATTTCTTTATTCATGGTCGTAGTCCGTATCACCTATTATCAATAGGCAGGAATATGAGAAAAAGAAAAATTGTTTATAAATCTTATAAAAATAAAAAAATAATGGGTTAAATTAATTTCTCAATATTCGTTTGTAATTTAAAAACTAAAGTTAAAAAAACCATATAAATATGATTTATCTATCAGAGCTAATTGCAGCAAAAGTCGCAGCAAGAAATGCAGGAAAAATTCTTTTAAAATATTATCAAGACGATAAAAAAAATATTCAAGAAAAAAGCAAAGATAATCCGGTAACAGATGCAGATTTTGAAGCGGACCAATATATTAAAAATTTTCTAATGGGTGAGTTTCCTTTCGATGGGTGGTTGTCAGAAGAAACTGTAGATGATTTAATTCGATTAGAAAAAAATAGAGTTTGGGTAGTTGATCCCCTGGATGGAACTAAAGAATTTATTGAACAAATACCTCACTTTTGTGTGAGTATCGCTCTAGTCGATAATCATATACCAGTCGTTGGTGTAATTTTTAATCCTGTAACTGATGAACTTTTCTATGCTTCAAAAAACTCAGGCGCATTTAAAAATCAAAGTAGAATATTTTGTTCTAAAGAAGTTGATTTGAAAAAATCCAATATTGCTGTTTCACGTTCTGAGTTTCAAAAAGGTGAGTGGAGCACTTATCAAAACAATTTTTCAGAAATTTCTCCGATAGGAAGTATTGCTTACAAAATTGCAAAAGTTTCGGACCAATCCGTAGATTGTTTTGCGACCATTGCCCCTAAAAATGAATGGGACATTTGTGCTGCAGACTGTATTATTCATGAAGCAGGTGGTATTATGAAGACTATCGATAGCAGGACTATCCTTTACAATCAGAAGAAAACGCTTGTGACAGACCCTATTATAGCTTCAAATTCTAATATGTTTAACGCTATATCAGATTTACTTTATTAATATGAAAAAAATTGTTTTAGATAAGGGATTTATTGAGCTTGTTGATAAGCTAGGTGATGATTTGACACCTGTAAATGCTGCCCGTGTTTCTTTCGATGGTTTTAGCGAATCTTTTTCAGATAAAGATAAAAAGCTTTCAAAATATCTTATTAAACATAAACATTTTAGTCCTTTTAGGCACCAACATTGTATGTTTATAATTAAGGCACCAGAGTTTGTTATGAGGCAGTGGTATAAGCATGTTGTCGGAATTGAGACAACTTCTACTCATCCAACAAAAGATCACGCATGGAATGAGATTAGTGGAAGATACGTCCCTTATGAAGATTTTTATGAACCAAGTGATTTTAGAAAACAATCCAATGATAATAAGCAGGCCAGCGAAGGATTGATTGATGATCAAAAAATGGCTAAAAGATTGTGGCAAGAAGCTCAAAACACCTCAATTAGCAACTATGAGAAGATGCTTGATCTTGGTATGGCGAAAGAGCAAGCTAGAAGCATATTGCCGCTTACAGTATATACAAAGGTTTGGTGGACTGCTTCTTTTCAATCTATTATGAATTTTATTGAGCTAAGAGATGAAGCCACATCTCAGATAGAAATTCAAGAATATGCCAAAGCTTTGAAAGAAATAATGATGGAAACTTTTCCAGAGACTAGCAAGATTTGGTTTGAGGTGTATAATCAATGAAATATATAGGCCCAGATTTTTGCAATGTATTTGAAGGTCTTTCTGATGAGGAATTATTAATCCAAAAAACTGCGCACGAATTTGTTAAAAATGAATTTTTACCTTTAGTGGTTGATGCATATAACCAGGGAACCTTTCCTAAAAAACTAATACCTAGAATGGGTGAACTTGGATTTTTTGGCTCTACTCTTCCACAGAAATATGGAGGAAATGAAATATCTCAATTAGCCTATGGCTTAATTATGCAAGAACTAGAAAGAGGCGATTCCGGCCTTCGTTCTTTTTGTAGCGTCCAAAATGGTTTAGTAATCTACCCCATCTATCAATATGGATCACAAGAGCAAAAAGATAGATGGTTGTCATCATTGTGTTCTGGAGAGACTATTGGTTGTTTTGGCTTAACGGAATCTAATCATGGCTCTGATCCTGGCGGTATGAAAACTAAAGCCATAAAAGATGGTCAAGACTGGTTAATTAGTGGTTCCAAAATGTGGATCACAAATGGTTCAATTGCAGATATAGCAATAGTTTGGGCTAAAGATGAAGAAGGTATTGTGCGTGGTTTTATACTTGAAAAAGGCATGAAAGGATTTAGCGCTTCAGATATCCATGGAAAAATGAGTTTAAGAGCTTCAATTACATCTGAACTAGCTATGGACAATGTGCGAGTTCCTGACTCAAATCGTTTACCTTTTGTGGAGGGGCTCAAAGGCCCACTTTCTTGCTTAACCCAAGCAAGGTTTTCAATAGTGTGGGGAACCTTGGGTGCAGCAATAGACTGCTATGAGACTGCGTTGAAGTACAGTTCAGATAGAGTTCAATTTTCAAAACCAATTTCTGCTTTTCAATTAACACAACAAAAGTTAACTCAAATGATTCAAGAAATTACAAAAGCGCAATTATTGTCTCTTCAATTATCGCATTTAAAAGAAAATAATAAACTAGACTTTTCTCATATTTCTCTTGGAAAGTTAAATAATGTAGATATCGCACGTAAATGCGCAAAACTTTCGAGAGAAATTTTAGGCGCCAACGGTATTATGGAAGAATATTCAATCATGCGACACCTGATGAACTTAGAAACTGTTTCTACTTACGAAGGCACCCATGAAATTCATACTTTGATTATTGGAGAGAAAATTACTGGACAATCTGCCTTTTAATTGCTCTGTCAATTTGATTTATTAGCTCTAAAAGACAAGATTCTCTTTCAACCGCTTTGCCAAGTTCTAAACATAATGAAGTAGCCTCAAAGGGATAATTTTTTAATTCAACTGAAGAATTAATATTTATACCAACACTAAGTGTTTGGTAAGCTAAACGATTAAAGGTTTTTTTTGATAGTAATACCCCGGCGAGTTTCTTGTTGCCTATTAAAATATCATTTGGGGCTTTTATAATACTTTCAAGCCCATATAATTGGAGAAAATTTTTAATAGCATAACATGTTTCATCCACTAAGCTTTGGTTGAATTGATTTTTGTATCCTAAAATTATACTAAAGGTTAAATCTTTGTAGGGAGATGAATGCCAGGATTTTGAAAATGATCCCCTCCCTTTTTCTTGAATATCAGCTATAACAATCTTGCCCTGGTTTTCTTTTTGGTTGAAGTCTTCCAGGGCAATATCTATCGTAGTTTCAGTTCTCTCAAAGTATAAAAATGAATTTTTACCAGAGAGAATCCATTTGGTATCTAGTTCGAGCTTATCAAGATTTAGCTGCAAGGATCAAGATTCTTTCTCATCTTGAAAAAAGTTCCAGGTTGGAGAATTCCATTATTGCTGCTGATAAGTTCTGAATTATCCATATAAATTACTACCCAGGCAAGTTCATCGCCATATACTCTTTGAGCAAGATTCCAGGCAGTATCTCCAGGTTGAATTTCATATTGGAAATAATTTATATCACAATTTTTTGCTTCCGAAACCTTACGTTTGAGGGACAAGAAATTATAGGGGTATATTTTATCAGGATTATCACCAATAATTTCCTTATTCCAAGCATATATTTCTCTCCACATAGATGCATTTCCGTATTCATTTAATGCAATCCTTGTTAAAATATCACCCCTCTTAATCATGTATGGTTCGAAAACATTGACACCAACCATAGGAGACTCTGGTTCTTGAATCGTAAATTTTTCTACAGAAACTTCCTGCTTCTGTCCTTGTTTATTGTTTTGATTTTCTGAGCTTTTAGCTACATCGCTTATGCTTGGAGAGGTCCCTGCACAGCTAATAAGGATAAAAGCTAAAGTTGAAAACACAGATAATTTTGTATAGTTCATTTTGTTCCTTTTTAGTTAAAAATTATTGATAACAAATATATTAATATTATTCATTTAAATAAATATTGTTCCTAAAATTTTTTTGAGGAACCTATATTTCAAAAACCCCAAATGTATCTCTCAAAACATCTGATATTTCTCCAAGAGTACATAGATTTTCAACACATAATATTAATGAATCCATAAGATTTTTACTTGAAAGAGAGGTCTTCTTTAGTTGTTCTAATGACTGATTGACTTTTCCAAGATTTCTATTCTCTTTGAATAGTTTTAATTCTCTTATTCTATTAAGATTATCTTGGTGTGCTGAGTTAACTAATTCGTAATTCTCCAATTCAGTTTCAAAGGCATTAACTCCTACTACAATTCTTTCTTTATTTTCAATTTGATTCTGATACTTTATAGCAGACTCTTCAATTTCTTTTTGAATCATACCAGTTTCAATACAATGAATTGTACCCCCTTTTTTGATAATTTCATTTATTTTTTTATTTGTTTCTTTCACAATCTTTTTGGTTAAATCCGAAACAAGTGAACTGTCTCCAACGGGATCAATATAGTTTGTGATTCCGGTTTCATAAGCAATAATTTGCTGAATTTTTAAAGCGGTGAGCGCATTCTCTTTTGATGGAAGACTAATGGCCTCATCCTTAGCATTTGTATGAATTGATTGAGCTCCGCCTAAAACTGCAGCTAAACATTGGAGGCTAGTACGGGTAATATTATTATCAATTTGCTGAGCTGTTAAGGTTGATCCCCCAGTTTGAACATGAAATCTGCATAATTGAGCCTCAATATCATCAATCCCAAATTTTTCTTTAATAATTTTTGCCCAAATAATTCTCGCTGCTCTAAATTTTGCTACCTCTTCAAAAAAATCTTTATGAGAATTAAAGAAAAAGGAAAACTTTTTTGCTAACTGTTTTAAATCAATTTTATTTTGTTTAGCAATTTCCATATAGGTTATTGCGTTGGAGAAAGTAAAGGCTAATTCTTGAATTGCGGTACTGCCTGCTTCACGAATATGATACCCAGAAATAGAAATAGGATTAAATTGGGGCACATTTTTTTGGCAGTACTCAAAAATATCAGAGGTAATTCTTAATGAATGATTTATTGGGTATATAAATGTTCCTCTGGCAATGTATTCTTTTAATATATCATTTTGAAGAGTTCCTCTTAGCTTAGCAAGGGATAAACTCTTTTTTTTGGCAACAGCAATATAAAAGGCTAACAATATTGCTGCAGTAGAATTAATCGTCATTGAAACAGAAATCTCTTCAAGATTGATGTTGTCAAAAATGGCTTCCATGTCTTCAATGGTTGAAATTGGGACTCCAGATTTTCCAACCTCCCCCAAGGCCATTTCATGATCAGAATCGTAACCCATCTGAGTTGGTAAATCAAAAGCAACTGAAAGTCCCGTTCCACCGTTTTGTATAATTTCAAGATAGCGGTTATTGGATTCTTCTGTTGATGAAAAACCAGAGTATTGTCTCATAGTCCACAGTTTATCTTGGTACATCCTTTTGTAGATACCTTTATCAAAGGGGTAGGTTCCAAATTTTTTCTTTTTCATAACTTCTAATTTTTTATATCCTAATTTAGTAATTTTATTATTTTAACGACCAAGTAATATGTATTTATCAAAAAGAGAATTAAAAACTTTTCATCAGATTTATAAAAATGTTTCATTTGAAAATATTATGCCTGTTTCAAGCAATAATTCTCTAATTCTTCTTCCGGATGATTCATCATCTTTGGAATTTGCCAATATATTCATGCAGCATAAAGAACAGTCTTCAATAGTATATTTTATTTCTAGAAACGAGTTAAAAAATTTTTATTCGGATGAAGTACAATCCTCAATGTGTTATTATAACTTTAAAGATTTGAATAGTTTGCAAATGCCGAGTGTTCCATTTTTAGAAAAAGTTTTTTCTCTGAGATTTAAAAATATTATTGATTTAAACTCAGAATTCAACCGATTTGTTCACCCAATTATTTTTTTTGCACCTCTATGGACAGTTAAA